>JAFLJX010000018.1 GCA_022712785.1 Mycoplasmatota bacterium
GTGTTATAATATAGTTGTTGATCAACAAGGATGTGGATAGATGAAGCTTATACAGGAAGTAATTGATTATATTGAAGAAAATCTTTTTTATGAAATAACATTAGATTCAATATCAATCGAATTTCATTATTCAAAATTTTATTTAAGTAGGGAGTTCAACACTTCGTTAGGACTATCAATCCCTAGTTACATTAAACTAAGAAGACTATCTGAATCAGTACTAATGATGAAAGATAATGAACTTAATATCTCTGATATTGCTTTTAAATGTGGATTCAACTCAATATCATACTATATTAAGGGATTCAAGGATACATATGGTGTAACGCCAACTGAATATAAAAAATGTAAACAATATATTCAGTTATTTAAAAAGATAATTATAGGAGGGAATAAAGTGTTTAAAAACATAGAAGAAGTAAATAAGTACATCTTTAATAGATATAATGAATATGATAGTGTTAATCAGTTGTTTTCAAGCATAGAAAATATTGTATTATATGGAGTAAAAGACACATCTATTGAATATTTTGCTTTAATAGAAGATACTAAAGGTCATGTACTTATGGAGTGCACATTAAATGTGTTAACTGGATCATTTGAAAAGTCAATAATTGCTCATGATAAAAATACTCCAAGGATCAATTTGTTAAAATTATTGAAAGAAGACGATCAAGTATTTGTTGAGTGTTTAAACAATAAAACAAAGAAACAACATATAGGGAAGCTAATTGATATTGGTAAACGGGAGTATCTTGTTGATATGTGTAGAATTAGAGACACATATATCAATGAACTAGATCACTATATACAAGAACAGCCAACAATAGATATGATTGACAAAATGAAAAAAGAAATAGAGTTGTTGTTTGAGTGTAAAAACAATATCGAAATCAAGGAAGTAATTAAATCGAAAACAAATATTGAATTGGTAAGATTAGTAAATAAAAAGGCCTTAATAGTATACTTAATAAATGGTAAAAAGACATTTATGATATTTGATGCATTACTTGATTTAGAAAGTAAACAATATACATATAATTATAATTCAGGGTTTAATAACTTTAATAAACAAGGGTCATTAGTATGGAACTCTAATGTACTTGAGGTTAGACTTAGTAATCAATATTTCTCTGAATTAATATTAGGCTCAGGAGAATTATATAAATTATATAATTCCAGACACGTTATCGAATTTGAAGGAAAGCTTAGAGGCTTGTCTGCTATCTATTTTTCTTCAGAGAATAAGTAGTATTATAGTTAATATATTATCATTGTAAAACGAGTAACCATTTGGTTGCTCATTTTATGAGCTACATAGATAAAAAGCGCGTTTATTCACAAAAATGTAAAGATATGATATCATTGATAGAAATCAGAGTGTAAGTATTTAAATGTTAAGATTGTAAAAAAATCACTTTTAGAATGGAGTATTCAATATGAAAAGACTTATAATAATTGTTATGACATCTTTAATAATATTCTTAACTAGTTGTTCGACTAATCAGGAAATTCCATATAATATAAATTATAGACAAGAAATGCGAGATTTTGTTCAAGGAATAAGTACATATGCTAAAGAAACCAATCCTAGTTTTGTTGTCATTCCTCAGAATGGACATGAACTACTCACAGAAGACGGAGAATACACAGGGATAACATCATTAGAATATATTAATGCGATTGATGGAATTGGGCGTGAGGACTTGTTTTATGGATATAATAATGATGATGAAGCAACACCGGAATTAGAACGAAGTGAAATGGTAGGATTCATGAATGTTGCTGTAAACCAAGGACTTAGAGTTTTAGTCACAGATTATTGTCAAACACATTCCTTCATGGATGATTCTTATAACCTAAATACTGGAAGGAATTATATTTCATTTGCCGCAGATTCAAGAGAATTGGATAATATACCTATGTATCCAATAAATCCTATTAATGTTAATGATTTTAATGTTACATCTTTACCTGAAGTAAATAATTTTCTTTATTTACTAAATCCAGGTTCATATTCTTCAAAAGATACTTTTCTAAGTGCAGTTCAAAATACTAATTATGATTTAATTATTATTGATTTGTTTTATGATGGAGACTTTGAGTTAACTAAAAGTGATGTAGAATCACTTAAAATCAAAGCAAATGGTGGAAGTCGTTTAGTAGTTTCTTATATGAGTATTGGAGAAGCAGAAGATTATAGATATTATTGGAATAATATCTGGGCTAAGAATGCTCCGTCATGGCTCGATGAAGAAAATACTAATTGGAGTGGTAATTATAAAGTTAGATATTGGGAGAAATCTTGGCAAAGTATAATATTTGGAAATAATGATTCATATCTTAAGATGATTCTTGATGCAGGGTTTGACGGTGTATATCTAGATATTATAGATGCTTATGAATATTTTGAAGATTAATTCAGTGATAGAACTACTGATAAACTAAATTGAATGATTACGGCTTGAGAATTGATACACAACTTGGTGGAGAAGGATAGACTGTACTTAAATACAAAAGTTATTAAAAAAAGGGCTAAAACTCGAATACGAGATTTATCTCTTTTTTGTAGACTCTAAAGCATCTTTGTACGGATTATGTGAACTATTATAATTTAATATTGGAGTGCACATCTTTGTTGTATTTGATACTAATTAAATACAGAATTATTATATACAATATAATTACTGTACTAACATTTAGAAAAGCTAAAACATAAAGCTCTAATATATCTATAATTTGTAACATTTTATAAATGTGTATATCAAGTGTTACTGTAAATACTATCATGAACAAACCGATAAAAATTAAAGCTACTTTACTTCTTTTCATGATTATTTCCCCTTCGTGCTAAAAGTTTTATCAATTTTAATAGTCTCCCTATTCCATTAACTATACGTAAAAGAAGAAAATATATTTAATGTTTACTTATATACTGTGGTTTTGGTTATTACGAATTATGCGTTACATGCCGTAATACTTAACATTATATGCGAGAATAGAATAAATATCAAATAGAAATATACTGATTAAGCTTTGTATATAGATAAATATACGGTAAACGCAAGTTGTGTACTAAAATAGAAACAGGTGATAATAATGAAAAATCTTATAAAAATCAGAAAATTAAAAAAGATATCACAAAAAGGAATGTCAGAGTTTTTACATATTACTCAATCTACTTATTCACGATATGAAAGAGGAGTAATACAACCGGATTTAGAAACAATAAAGAAAATATCAAGATATTTTAATGTAACGACAGACTATTTACTTGATATGGTTAAAACTCCACATACACCTAATAAAGTAGATTTTAGTATTATAACTAAAAATGAAAATGATCAGATAAAAATTGCTGAAGAGTTTGAAGTCTATTTAGGAGATAGAATTGTTACAGGTAAGGAATTGCTTAATTTAATGAATACCATGAAACAAATTGAAAAAACAATAGGTGAAAAGGTTTCTAATGAAACAAAAGAATAAAAATAATAGTCATTTATAAATTATCTACATTTAGTAGGCATACAATATAAACAAACACCTCTATACTACAATCTTAGTATAGAGGTGTTTTATTATGATATAGTTTAAGCATACAAAAATCAAATAATAAAGTTTTAGAATGTTGATACTTTCCTATTATAGTGCTATTATACATGATATAATACCTATAGGATATGTACCATGTTAAAAAAGACTTTGGTGTATATATTTATCATCTATTTTATTAGAATGGTGTGAGAGGGGACACAAATGAAGTATTTATGGGAGAAATATTCAAAAGATAAACATGCTGAAATTGATACTTGGAACAGTAAAAATTCAGATATTGATAAATATGCAATGTATGGAGAAACACTTTCTAAAAATGCATTATGGTATAAGAATAATCCTGATGATATAATCTCTAACTACAAGGATTTAATATATGTAGTCAAGGATGATTTAAAACTTATTGGGTTTATGATATGTAATATAAGTTTTATAAATGATTACTATGTTGCCAATATGAACCCAATAGTTATTAATCCTGCATATTTAAGAAATGGATACGCTTCATCAGTGGTTGAAGAACTGATAAGTAATAGTTCAATGCTTTTCACTAAAAAGATTAAATACATAATGGTTATGATTGAAAAATCAAATATAAGTTCGATTGGTCTATTTGAAAAAAATGGGTTTAGTATATATAATGAGGAGGATAACTCCTTGTCATATAGACTATATATTTGATGGGTAACTTTCAAATTATTTTTTATATGATTCTTATTATGGATAACTAGAGGAGATGTTAATATGGAGATTAATACAAAGTTAATAAAATTAGAAAACTCAGGATACAGATATGTATTCTCAGCAATTTGGATTATATATAGTTTAATGAATTTAAATAAATCATATCAGGCATATAATAAATACATTATAAGTAATCCTGATATATCTACAAGTTATTTAAAGGGCGTCTATTTATACTTGACAATTATTGTAATTATGGTGATATCAGTTATGGTTTTTATATATATTGATTACACTGTAAAAAATAAAGATAGGTACTTAGTGGTAAAAGATGACACAATATTCATACCGAATTCTATAACAAGTAAAGTAAAAAAAATCAAGTTTGAAGATATTGATAATATAGGATTAGAAGGATTATACCAAGAAAAAGTAAAAATAAATATGAAAAGTAATGAATTTATTTTTGCACCTAGATTATATAATGTATTTGATATAGATATAAAGGATATATATAACACTTTAAATGAATTACTTGTCATAAAAAAATCAAAAATAAAATAGAAGGTGATATTATGGATATTTATGAATCAGGAGAAAATTATTTAGAAGCAATTTTCAAATTAGGAAAAGAGCAAGACATCGTTCGTTCAATTGATCTTGCTAACTTCTTTAATTTTTCTAAACCTAGTGTTTCACGTGCAATTCATAAACTAGTAAAACTTGAATTTCTAATTCATGAATCAAACGGGAATTTAAAATTTACAGCAAAAGGCTTAGAAAGAGCAGAGATGATTTATGAAAGACATCAGTTTTTTAGTGAATTCCTAGTTTTTCTTGGTGTAGAAGAAGATATAGCTGAAAATGATGCTTGTAGAATGGAACACGTATTAAGTAAAGAATCTTTTAAAGCTATAAAGAAGTTTGTTTTAGAAAAAAAAGATATGAACTGTTAGAAAAAGAACTTAAGAAGTTGTATCTAAATCGTAATGATTTAGATACAACTTCTTTTAAATTTGAAGTGTAGAGAAGTAGTATATTATAGATTAACCGTAATGTTTAAGAAATATCCATTTTAAACAATTTAAGTGGGTTAATATTTCTTTTAGATATAGGGTATAAATACTCTAAATGTATATTATAGCTTTAATTGACATATCTCTTATGTGGTGTTATACTTCGTCTGAGTTAGCATGTGCTAACTTAGGAATTGTATAAAATAATATACAGGGAGGATAATAATGAAAAAAATATTGATTTTATGTTTAACTTTTTTCGCATTAGCTACACTTAGTGCGTGTGGTAAAGAAAAAGATACACCAGAAACAGGAGTAGAGAGAAAACTTGTAGTTTATATGTCTGGGCCTGAAAATATGATTAACTCACTGGAAAGTACTTTTGAAAGTACAGCTGGAGATGTTCTTGATATTACAATCTATAGCTGTGGGCAACTAAGAGATAAGGTTTGGATTGAATCACAGTCAGGAGAAATCGAAGCTGATATCTTCTTTGGATCTGATCCGATAATATATAATAAACTTGATAACCTTAATTTGCTGGAACCATTTACTTTAACTGAATCTAATATAGTTAAGGATAAATATATAATTGAAAATCATAACTATGTAATCGTAGTTGAAAGATATTTAACAATTATGAAAACAACTGATACAAATAGGTTAACTACTTCTCCAACATCTTATGCGGACTTAGGTAATTCAGAATATGATAGTGTTTTTGCAATGGCTGATGCTTCATTATCCGCAACTGCGTTCGCAGTGGCTTCATCATTTTATGAAATGTCAGGATTTAATATGAACCTATTAAATTCATTAAATGATAACAATGTAATATTAACAAAATCAAATGGTAGTATTCCATCAGGAATTATTGATGGTACATTTGATTTAGGAATTGCACCATATGATGCATTTGTAAGATTATCTAAAAACGCTACAAAAAATGATTATGAATTAGAATTAGAAGCTATATGGCCAACTGAAGGAACTATTTCTCTTATAAGACCAGTAGCGATTGCAAAACAAGAAGACAGAAGTGATGCTTTAACTGATGTTGCTAAAGATTTTGTGGATTTCTTATTAAGTAAACAAGGACAAACTATTCAATTTAATAGCGGATTTATAAGTGTACGATCTGATATTAATAATAGCTATCTACCAGCTGGTGTTACAGTTATTAATATAGATTGGGATTATGCTGCAATAAATGAAGCAACTTTTAAATCTAATTACGAAGATATTTTCAAAAATTAAACTATTTAAAACTACAGAGGTCATACTTTTGGCCTCTGTAGTTTTAATAGTTTTATACCCAATCTTACATCTTTTATTTCAATCATTTAATGATAACGGTATTCTTAACTTTTCAGCCTATGGAGATGTTTTCACAGATAAGCACACTTATAGAGCATTATCAAATACAATTGTATTACAAGCCATAGTATTATTGATTACTTGGATATTAGGGGGAACCCTTGCAATAATTAGAGTGAAAACCAATTACAAACACAAAAAGATGATTGATGTATTTGTATTTTTAAGTTTGGTTATACCACCATTTATTTTTGCTACAGCTATGAAACTATTCTTAGGAAATGCTGGTTTTTTAAGTAGAGTATATTATCATTTAAATTGGGATTACCATTTTAATGTTTACTCATTTTCTAGTGCAGCTGTTTGTTTAAGTTTACATATGTATCCATTTGTATATTACGGAATAAAAAATCGATTATTACTAATCGATGAAGATGTTATAAATAGTGCTAGAACAGTAGGTTCTAGCAAACTATATTTAATATTCAAAGTAATAATTCCAATGTTGATGCCAGCATTCATTTCAACAGGATTTTTGGTAATTGCAAGAACTCTAGCAAATTATTCAGTTTCTGCGGAACTGTTATTACCAATTGGTACTGAGGTGTTAACAACAAGGATTTATGGTTCTTTATCTAGTCTTGCTTTGAACCGTACTGCAGTTTTATCTTTATTTATGGTTTTTTTATCTGTTGTAGTTTTTATAGTTTCTTTATGGATTGAAAAAAGAAATAAGAATCGAGAAATGTCAGTTAGTAGTAATCAAGAAAAACCGACTATTAATCTTGGTAATTTTAATAATAAATTGTTATTTACTATATTAAGTATATTATTCTTTTTAATTACGATCTTACCATTCATAACAATACTATTCGCCTCTTTCTTTAAACGATGGGGTCTTAAGTTTTTTACAGGATTTGGAGAACCTCTTTTATGGAATCATTTGTCATTTGGTAATTACTTAATATTGTTTAAAGAAGGGTTAATATGGACACCATTACTAAATAGTTTTATGTATGGAGGTACCGCAGCTATTATTTCGGCTTTTATTGCATCAGTAATAGTATATTTATATAATTATAGAAAAGGTCCGATTTCTAGTTTATTACTTAGTATTTCCCAACTACCAATTACAATTCCAAACATCATTCTAGCAATTGCTTCAATGATTGCTTGGAGAACTTCACCGTTTAATTTCTATGGGACATCCACAATCATTATTATAACTTACATAGTTTTGTTTACTCCTATTTGTATTAAACAGATTCAGTCTGTTTCACAAAATCTTGATGTAGCAATATTTCAAGCGGCTAAAACTATGGGAGCAAGTGAATGGAAGATATATTTTTCAATTTATTTAAACCAAATTAGGAATGGATTGTTTTCTGGTTTCTTAATAGTCTTTCTAATTTCTTTTAAAGAAATTCCGATTTCATTGTTACTCTATACTACAAATAGTAAAACCCTTGGTGTCTTACTATTCGCAATACAATCAAACAATTATGGATTAGAGATGACATCTGCTGTAGCTGTTATTGTTATATTAATAAGTTTGATAATTAACTTAGGGCTAATATTTATAAAAAAAGGACTGAAAAAATATGAACAAACTACTAATTAATAATATATCAGTAAAATACGATAATAATTCTGGATATATTTTGGAAGATTTTTCTTTAGAAGTTCACGACCAAGAATTTTTAGTAATTCTTGGGAGTAGTGGATGTGGGAAATCTACACTTTTAAAAAGTATATCTGGATTAGTTTCTCCTGCGAAAGGGGAAATTATATATAATAATAATTGTTATTTTGATTCTTCAAAATCATTAAATACTCCTCCAGAGAAACGAAATATGGGGTACTGTTTTCAAAATTATGCATTATGTCCTCACATGAATGTTTATAGAAATCTTGCTTTTCCTTTGAAGGTAAAAAAATATAGAAAAGCAGGAATTAAATCTAAGGTTTGTGAAATGCTAAACTTTATAGATATGGCTAGGTATAAATCTAAACTTCCAAATACACTTTCTGGAGGAGAAAAACAACGAGTAGCATTAGGGAGAGCTTTAATTTATGATCCAACACTTTTATTGTTAGATGAACCATTAGCGAATTTGGATGCTAATCTTAAGAGAGATTTATCTAAAAGTATTAGAAAAATACATGATGAGTTTAAAGTTACAACTATTTACGTAACTCATGATCAACTAGAGGCTTTTGAGTTAGCGGATAGAATTGCAATTATGCAAGAGGGTAAAATTATTCAAATAGGAACTCCAAAAGATATTTATGATTCACCAAAAAATATCTTTGTAGCAAAATTTATAGGAAGAAATAATATTCTTAAATTTGATGCGAGTTTATATAAACTACTTGGTATTCATTCAAATAAAAAATATTTAGCTGTTAGACCTAAAGATATTATATTATCTGATATGGGACTTGAATCTAAAATTACAGATATAAAATATTTAGGAAATTATTATGAATTATCATTAGATTATAATAATCAAATGGTATATATATTCATTGATAGTATTGATGATTATAAGATAAATGATATTGTGTATTTTAATATTCAGAAGTATGTTATTTTGAATGATTAGGTATGAACTAGTTATTGAGAGCATTTTTTAGTTTCTGTAGTTATAGAGTATTGTTATTGTGAGAATGATGGTGAGGCATCGATTTAAGTAATATATGATTGGTATATATTAGAACTAGTATTTAGTTCATTTAGAATTAATAACAATGATGAACTGCACCCATAAACTTGGACATAAGGAGCTACTAAATGCCATTTACCACAAAAACAAATTGAAATTAGAAACAATATAAGAAGGAATATGGTACCTCAAAACAAGCACCGTTTTTAACAAGACATAATAGAAAACGACACTTTTTGTGATAAAACGTATATAAATCGTTTTGGTATAAATGTATGGTATGAATATATTTATTACAAATGAAACTATTGGCTTAATTTAGCCGTAAAATAAGTAAAAATATTTTTTATAAAAGTATGAATACATTTTTTTAGTTGGTTTTGTATAAAAAAGTATCATTTATTATATTTGATTTAAACAATATAAATACTATAATAAAAATGTATACGTTTTCAAAAAAAACAGAAGAGAGGTATTTTATGAAAAAAATGGTTATATTTAAACGTTTTATGGCATTGTTTATGGTTTTAACTTTAGGCGCACTAAGTGCATGTGGTGGGAAAACTGAAGTAGAACCTGACATTACAGATTTAGAATTAGTTGAGCAAGCAATTACAGCATTCGATTTAGATTTTAGTTTAAACGATATTACAGAGGATATTACTTTACCAATTACAGGTATAAATGGAACAACTGTAGATTGGAGTTCAAGTAATGCAAGTGTCATTACTAATTCAGGTACTGTAACGCCTTCTGTTGATGGTAACGCAACTGTAATTATGACAGTAACACTTACTCTTAATGATGATCAATTAACAAAGACATTTACTTTAGTAGTTTTAAAAAGTGATAGTGGAATTTGTGATAATGTTGATGATCCTTCTGAGTATGAGATTGCAAATGCCGGATTTGAGAATGGTGATCTTTGTGGTTGGACAGCTACAGGAGAAGCATTCCAAGATGCTTATATTTATGATATAAGCACATTTTGGACTGGCGGAAGTTATAATAAGGATGGAGAATACTTCTTCACAGCAAACGATCATGAATCAGAACTTGGTACATTATCATCAAGAACTTTTATTTTAGGTGGATCTGGATGGATATCATTTAAAATTGGTGCTGCCAAACATTCTGACGAATTATACATTTCAATAATGGATTCTAAGGGAACAATTGAAATTGATGATGATGTTGAAATTTCACGTTATGGTTCAGTTTTTAATGATGATGACAGAACAGCAAATATGATTCAAATGAAAGCTGACATAAGTAGTCATCTTGGAAGTGAATTATATGTAAAAATAGTTGATAATGCAACAAATGACTGGGCATGGATTTCTATGGATTCATTCTATATGTTTTATCAAAATGAAGCTGATTTACCTGAGGCAATGTTAGCAGTTGACTTGATTGCTCCAGATGATACAGAACCTGTAATTAGTGGTTTTGAGGATTTCATCTTGCAAACAGGAATGTCTGCTCCGGATTGGTTAGTTGGAGTATCAGCAAATGATGATGCAGATGGAGTTGTAGCAGTTGCAGCTGACGCTTCTGCAGTTGATTTAAACACTGCTGGGTCATATGTACTTACATATACTGCAACTGATGTTGCTGGAAATATTGCATCAATTACAGTGGATGTCGTTGTTACAGATGATGATATTACAAATCCTGTAATGTCTGGATATGAGTTAAATGTGTTTGTAATAGTTAATACTGTCGAACCAAATTGGTTAAACGGGGTATTGGCTACTGATAATGTTGATGGAGATATCACTAGCAGCATTGAATTAGATAAAAGTGATTTTGATATTTCTGTATTGGGAAGTTATTCATTTACACTAAGTGTATCAGATGCTTCGGCAAACACTGATACTGTAGTAATAAATGTAACTGTTGTTGACACTTTACCAACAGTTGAAAATGATGATTTTGAAATTGGAGATGGAACTGGCTGGACATTTGGTGGAAACTACACTGCAGCAGGAATCGTTGATGAAGGCGAAGGATATCATTACAATTCATTCCCTGATGGCGGAGAAGAAAATACAGGAACATTTACTTCTTCATTATTCAAGTTAGCTGGATCAGGGTTCTTCACATTTGATATAGCTGGTGGGAAAAGTATCGAAGAAATCTATCTTTCTGTATATTTAGAAGATGGAACTGAAATTGGAAGATATGGAAATTCACTATTTGGTGATAATTTCAATTGGACAACATATAAAATTGATTTATCAGCATATATGGGAGAAGTAATGTATATCCAAATGGTTGATAATGCAACAAGTAACTGGGCTTGGATTAAACTTGATAACGTAATTACTTATTATGCATTAGAAGCTGACTTACCTGCTGAAGCAGTGGCAGCAACTGAATTACTTGTTGCTCCAAACACTTTGGAAAATGGTGATTTTGAAACTGGAGACACAACTGGCTGGACTTTTGGTGGAAACTACACAGCAGCTGGAATAGTTGACGAAGGCGAAGGATATCATTACAATTCATTCTCTGACGGTGGAGAAGAAAATACAGGAACATTCATATCTTCATTATTTACCTTAGATGGATCTGGATTTATCTCATATATGATAGCTGGTGGGGCAAACACTGAAGAAATTTATCTTTCTGTTTATCTAGAAGATGGAACTGAAGTTGCAAGATATGGGAACTCGCTATTTGGAGATAATTTCGACTGGACTATCTATAAAATTGATTTATCTGAATATATAGGAGAAGTTATGTATATTAAAATGGTTGATAACGCAACAAGTGGCTGGGCATGGATTAAAGTTGATGACTTCGTTACTTATTATGCATTAGAAACTGATTTACCTGTTGAAGCTGTCGAAGCTATAGAATTAGTTGTAATTCCAAACACTTTGGAAAATGGTAATTTTGAAACTGGAGATACAACTGGCTGGACATTTGGTGGAAAATACACTGCATCTGGAATAGTTGATGAGGGAGAAGGATATCATTATAATTCATTCTCTGACGGTGGAGAAGAAAATACAGGAACATTCACATCTTCGTTATTTAAGTTAGATGGTTCTGGATTTATCTCATATATGATTGCTGGTGGGGCAAACACTGAAGAAATTTATCTTTCTGTATATCTAGAAGATGGAACTGAAGTTGGAAGATACGGGAACTTAGAATTTGGAGATAACTTTGATTGGACTATTTATAAAATTGATTTATCTGCACATATAGGAGAAGTAGTGTATATTCAAATGGTCGATAACGCAACAAGTGGCTGGGCATGGATTAAAGTTGATGACTTTGTATCATATTATGCATTAGAAGCTGACTTACCAGATGGAAGCACTTTAGGAATAGATTTACTTACAAATTAATGATAAAATACTACTAGGGTGGGAAACCACCCTAGTATATATTTATTAGAGGAGCTAAAACTATGATTATCTTGAAGAAAATAATTCCAATCCTATTGATTGTAACGATTTTAGGTTTGGTTGGTTGCACAAATAAATCAGCTATTGTTTATGATGAAATTGATATTTTTAGCGATGTTTTCACTAATAAAAGCAGATATAATCCAAATGATATAGTGGAAGTAACTGTAGGTCTATACAACTCTACAGATGAAATACAAAGTGGGGATGTAAAAGTTGAACTACTATTTATTAGTACTGAAGTTCTTTCTAGTGAACCATTGATTGTATCGGTAGGTCCTGGAGAAAGAAAAACAATTTCATTTGATATTGTTGCTCCAGCTGATGATTATAAAGGGTATATTTTAAAAGCAACATTTTTAAAAGAGAATCAAGAGGTAGATATCATAAGTTCTGCTGTTGATATATCTTCAGATTGGAGTAAGTTTCCAAGATATGGGTACTTAGTAAACTATGAACAAAAATCTGACATTTCGATTAATTTACTCCTTTTAGATTTAAATAAGTATCACATTAATGGTTTGCAATTTTATGATTGGCAAAATAAGCATCATATTCCTTTGCCATTAGATGATAATGGTAATCCACTTTCATTATGGCCTGAGCTGAGTAAACGATTAGTTTCTTTTAATACAGTACAGAGTTATATTGATATTGGGCATCAGTACAATATCATGTCCATGAACTATAATTTACTATTTGGAACTTTTAATAATCCTCAGTCTGATGGAGTAGATTTAGCATGGGGAATGTATATTGATTCAAATGGAAACAATATAGATTATCATGGGTTACCAAGTAGCTGGGAAACATCAAAAATTTTATTGATGGATCCAAGCAATACTCATTGGCAGGAATATATATTTGAGAAAGAAAAGATTGTTTTTGATAATTTAGCATTTGACGGATGGCATGTTGATCAACTTGGTCATCGTGGTGACAGATATGATGTAAATGGGAACAAGATTTTGATGGTTACTTCCTATTTAGATTTTCTTAAAAATGCAAAAAATTACTTGGACGCTAGGCTAGTATTCAATGCAGTTGACGGCTATGCCCAAGAAGATTTAGCTAAGAGTTCAGAAGTTGATTTTTTATATCAAGAAGTTTGGTCTGAATCAAAATATTCTGACTTAAAGAGAATAATCGATTATGGATTCATAAAATCAAATTATGAAAAGTCAATGATATTGGCTGCATATATGAATTATGGATCAAGACAACAAGATGGAGTGTTTAATACTTCTTCAGTGTTATTAACAGACGCCACGATTTTTGCTAGTGGTGGAGCACATCTAGAATTGGGTGATGCAGGAATGCTGAGTAGCGAGTATTTTCCAAGCAATAATCTAAAAATGTCATCTGATTTAAAGAGCAAATTAAGAGATTATTATGATTTTTTAGTTGCATATCAAAATCTACTAAGAGATAACATAAAAAATACAATCGTAAAAACTGAAATTATTGGCGTTGAAAGTTCTACTTTCGGAACAGGTGATTCAGTTTGGACTTTTGGAAAAGAAAACAACGATTACTTGATGATACACCTTATTAATCTCCTCGGAAATGATAATGATTGGCGAGATGATAATCAAGACAAGAATACACCTGAACTATTAACAAATAGAATTTTTAAAGTTTATCTAGACTATGATATAAAGAGTGTTCAACTTGCGTCACCAGATTTTAACAACGGAATTCCATTAAACCTTAATTACGAGGTTGGAGAAGACGAAAGCGGAATTTTTATAAGTTTTATTTTACCCACTCTAGAATACTGGGATATGATAATTATCGAAAAATAAATAAGTGAGGTATTGTAATGATTAAAGATATTTATGTAGATAAAAGTCAGTACTATTTAGATGATAGTGTGATTCTTATCGTTGAAAAAACTAATAGTAATATAAAGATTGATGTTACTGTGAACCATTTAGAACATCAAGTGTTTAATAAAGAGATATTACTTCGAGGTGAAATTGCCAGAGTTGATCTAGGGAAATTTCCACTTGGAGGGTACCAAGTAAAAATGGGTGATTTCTTATCGGCATTTGACGTTGTAAATACATCTTCAGAAAGCCCAAGATATGGATTTTTAAGTGAATTTACATCTAAAGATTTTGATAAAAATATTGCACAAATGAGCAAATTACATTTGAATCTTATTCAATTTTATGATTGGATGTATTGTCATCATGATCTTATTCCAAATAAAAACATATTTATAGACCCAATGGGGGCGACTATTGATAAGTCGGTTGTTGAAGGTAAAATAAAGAGTGTTCAAGAATATAACATGAAGGCTATCGCATACGGAGCTATATACGGTGCTGAAAAAGATTACTTTAAGCATAATAATAAAGATGAATTAATGCATTTCAATAATGATGATCCAATTTTATTTATTGATATCATTGCAATGATGGATTTTTCTTCAAATACAAACTGGAGAAAACATATTATCAATGAATTTGGGAAAGCAATCGAAATCATGAATTTTGACGGAATACATTTAGATCAATATGGATTTCCAAAATATTCTCAATCTAAAAAGAATGATTTGATAGATTTAGCAAAGGAAATTCCTTCATTTATTAATGATACCATTGACTATACGGGTGGAATGAAAGATGAAGTAATAATTGATTTTAACTACGTAAACAACTGGCCAATTGATACAATATCGGATTCAAAACAGGAATTCTCATATATTGAGGTTTGGTCTCCAAATGATACATACAATGATCTTTCTAGGATTATAACAGAGGCAAAGCTATATTCTAATAATCGACCCGTTGTTCTAGCGGCATATATTCATGCATTTCAGGGTGAAACAGATATGAAAAACAAAGAGTTGTCAGCACTATATACTATGGCTTGTGTTTATTCGCAAGGGGCATACCCATTATTGTTTGGAGAATATAATGGGATTTTATCAAATCCATATTATGTAGATTACAGTAAATACACTGATGAGTTTTTTATTAAAGTAAGAAAGTATCAGGATTTTATTGTGAAGTACAAAGAATTACTATTCAAAAAACAAAGAGATATTACTTATACTTTTGCAAATGGTATTAATGAAGAACTTGTAGTAAAGGGGTATAATACCTCTTCAGATTTCAAGAATAACACTGTTGCTCTGAAAATATTCGAAAACCCTGAATTTAGAACTATACACCTAATAAATCTATTAGAACAGCAAAATTCAAATTGGAATGAAGAAAAAGATGATAACAAGGCACATAACAATATTGAAATTCAATATTTGATTTATGAAGAAATTGAAGCTATATATATAATGACACCTGATCAAACAGGAGAATTAATAGAGATAGATTATAAATATGTAGATCATCAGCAAGGAAAAGCAGTTTCATTCATAGTTAAGAATTTGGATATCTGGACTATGGTATATATTAAACTTGCTCATTCATGATTTTAGTATGATAAATAAAAAGTAGATATTAATTAGAGATTTAAACAAGGGTGAATTCCCTTGTTTATTCTTTATAACTCAGGGTTACTTGTGTTTTAAATAATTTGATAAATATGGGTATATAAAATATAATAACTATATATATTATATTTGAGAGGAGTAATAATCATTGCAAGAGAATGATTATACACAATTTTATGTATTATAAATTTTCGTTAGGAAATCTTCCTATGGTTAGTTTTATTGGAAAGGTAAAATACAATACTCCATGGTCACATTTTGAGAGGACATCGAGTGAATATATTATGTTTTTTATTCATAGTGGTGATATGTATATTCAAGAATCACAAACAAAATATCATTTAAAAGCAAATGATATTTTTATGCTTTCTCCTCATAAGAAGCACTTTGGGTATAAAGAAGCAAAGTGTGTTTATAGCTTTGTTCATTTTGAATTGGAAAATATGGATGAGGTAAATGAAGAATTTGGTGAAGAAAAAGAGGCAAAGATTGCAGATATGTTTTTCCTTAATAAAAATGTTGTATTTCATGGAGGACCATATAAAATTTTTCACATATATGTTCCAAAATACATACAGATACTTGATTCAAATACACTGTATTCATTGAAAAAAATATTTGATGAGGGAATAAGCGAGTATTTTAATGCATATATGAATTATCCTGTGATTTGCTCTATGAAATTAACTGAATTTTTGATGGTACTATATCGCTATTGTTTTGAAGAGAAGAAAATTACATACTCAAAAAAGATTTCGAAATCATATTTTACAGCTAGAGAACTTAAAAAGTATTTAGATGACAATGCTTACAGAAGTGTTTCTAGTGAAATGATAACCGAGGAATTCGAGTTGAATTATGATTATTTAAACAGGTTATTAAAGAAATATTTTAGTATTAGTATTAGGCAGTACATTTTAATACAAAAAATTAATGCTGCAAAAATCATTCTAACTAATAACGATATAAAGATCAATGTTGTTGGAGATTTAGTCGGAATTGATAATCCATACTATTTTAGTAAATTATTTAAAAAACATGTTGGGATTTCACCTATTGAGTTTTATAAAGAAGTCAGACTGTCTAAATGACTTCTTATAATTATTTATAACAATAGTCGGGTTTGTATAAAACATATCAAGAATTATTATTGTATTTATAGAAGTATTAAAATATAATTAGAGTGCTTAGATTAAACAATGGAGGGCTTTTATGAAAAAAAAATGTTTAATTATTATTTTTGTATTATTGCTAGCGTCAACAAAAACGTATAACGTTAATGCTTTTGTTGGATATAACGCTGCGGAAGCAAAAGGAACTTATGCAGAATCATTAGATGTGATATATATTGAATTTGAAACAAGCAAAGATATTGGTGCTGTTTACGACGGTTTATTACTAATAGATGAAAATGATATATCTGTTGAATGGTCTACTTTGATTGCACAAAATGATATCGGTGGTAGAGCTACTGTTTTTAAAGGAACATTAGATTCTCCTTTAAATCTAGAAACTAAATACTTTGTTAAGTATTCAGACAAATCTATTATTCTAGATTTTGATACTAGTGCACCGTTAATAAGTTTTACAAATAAGGTTAAGAACGATCCACTGAGATATAATGAGATAGATGATGTATATTTAGTAGAGTTAAAGAAATTAAATATATATGAATCAATTTTTTCAACACGTGATAGTTTCATTATTGATGAATATATTAGATTAAACGTTGTTGATAATAGAGATGGAGGGCTGCTTGATAAGATTAAGATTGACGGGCTTCCCGATTTGTATAACAAAGGCAGTTATATTGTTTCAATAACAGCAGTTGACAGCTGGGAGAACACCAAAGTTAAAACTTTTGATTTTGAGGTAGTTGATTTTGGGAATGAAACAGTCCTGTTAGAAAACATAGTGATTGTAGTTGGAGCATTTATTCCATTTGCAATTATAATTGGATATTTTTGGAAAAAGAGATAGGAGAAAACTATGAAAAAATTATATATATTAATAACAAGTATTTCACTATTATTTACACTCTCTGCTTGTAAAAATGATGAAGGTAATATCATTGTAGATAAAGAGCAATTATCTGAGGCATTCTTTGGAGAGAAGAATACTGAAGAGTGGCAAGAACACTATAGTGGAACTATAAATATTGACGAGGATAATAATGGTGTATTGGATTGGAAAGAAACAGAAATGACCATTTCTTATGCATCTGACTTTTATAATGATGATGATGAGTTAAACACATTATATAGAAACGCTGTAAAATGGGCTGAACAGTATCCAAATATTACAATAACACGTGATGAGAGATTTAAAAAAGCTGTGACAGGAAATGATAATAGTTTATTTTTTGAAATATTGTTGGCATCATCTCAAGATTCAACGATGCCTGATATATTTTATGCACCACTATCAGCGGAGGCTTACGATCAAGATTTGACTCTTGATTTAACTCCATATTTTCGATCTGACAATGAAGCAAGACTAATTACCAATAATGCCTTCGAATTTATTACATCAGTGGATGGACAAGAAATATGGGGTGTTCCATATATGTCTGTTTCACAATTTCCAGCAGTTAATGTTGGGTTGTTGAGAGAAAATAATATTAATATCCCTTCATATGATTGGACTTATGAAGAGTATGAAAATTTACGATCAGATGTAGCTACATTGACAACATCTGGAAGTTGTATTTTCCCAGGGATAATAGATTTTTCTAACCACGGACCGAATTATTTTGATGCTGTACCAAATGGGTGGAATGGATTTAATATTGAAACACAAAGATTTGATTTTGAAAGTGCAACAAAATTTGGATCTTGGTTATCAGAGGTAGCATTTGAAGGTGATCAAGGATTACATTATAGTGATTTATCTCTAGAAGAACAAGAAGCTATCTGTGGAAGCTATAGTTATGCTTGGGGAGATGGGTTTCAAGCAGTTGATAATATTTGGATGTATTTTTTAAGCACAAATGTTACATCACTAATTAAAACTAGAGGACTTGAAATTGATATTTATCCTATGCCTGAATCACCAGAAGGTGGAGAAACTTCATTACATGGTTATTATGATGCATATGGACTAAGTTATGAGTTGAGTAATGATTTAGTTAAAGCTGAGGCTGTATTTGATTTAGCCAAATGGTTATCATATGGACAAGAAGGAACAGAAGCTAGATGGGATTTAATTGATGAAGATATATCAGAATACGGAAACACAATTGAAGATTGGATAGCATTAGGAAATTTAGAAGCTGATTTTCCATTTATTCATCCTTCAACACACTTAATGGATTATATTATGGGATGGCCAGCTACTACTAATCCACTAGTACTTGAAAATCACCCTTTGGTAAAAGGGTTCCCAATTGACGGCCCTTATGCAATCTTTAATTTTGAGGCCTTCAAGAATGTAGAATTTCAAGAACAACTTTCTAACGCAGTCGCATTTCCAAGACAAATACCAGCGGCATCAAGTGCTATTGAAGAAATCAATATTTGGTTAGATTTAAAAGAAAGAATTAGAAATGAAGGATACAGTTATGAGTCTTTAGCACCAGAAATAGATGATTTAATGAATCAAATTCTTGATGATTATTTAAGGTATTATTCAGATTAATATAAAAATATATTTTTGTTTATGACATGACTAGTTTCCATGAAAAGTTATTTTTTGTGGAAACTAATTCTTAATACAGGTGACAATGAGGTGGAAAGATGAAAAAAATTCTATTTATAATATTAGTAGGTCTCATTATTGCTATTTTTGGAGCGATGAATACTTCTGACATTTCAATTTCAGCTAATTCAGATGATGAATTATCATATTTTTTAGAAGAAAGTATTCTCGAAAACAACGAGGTGTATCAATCGTCTTTTACAAGAACTGAAAGCTATTATAGTGTTTTTCAGAATTGGACAGACTTGGAATTAATAAAATCCAATAATATTTATAAAGTGAATTCTAATGAATATTTTGGTGGAGAATCAACTACGATTGTTGATAGCTTTTCTTATGGGACAAATACTACAAAACTGCAATCTGAAGATTCAGTTAGTTTTGATGTTTCCATTCTAAATGAAGGGCTATATCAAATATATCTAGACTACTATATAATTCCTGATGTTAAGATTTCTCCAGTTATATCACTTTTGATTAATAGTGAGAGTCAATTTACTGAGATGAATTATCTAGAATTTAAAGTTGATTGGGGAATAGAAAGTGATATTCATTATGATAGATTTGGTGATGAGTTAACTCCTAAAAGTTTTATTACAGAAAAGTGGTATTTGAGTATGGGATTGATTGATCCTAATCGTTTTTACACTGAACCTTTATACTTTTATTTTGATGAAGGAATAAACAATATTGATATTTCTGTTTTGGAAGGTAGTTTTTTACTTGGAAACACTATAATCAAAAGTGTGGAGGAAGAAACTTCAACTTACGATGAGTATTTTCAAGGTCTGATTCCAAATGGTAATAGTGATAGTTCAATTATTGTATTAGAAGCAGAAGACTATACATATAAGAGTAAACAGAGTATTCGTTCGAAATATATGAGAGATCCACAGGTTACACCATATGAATATCAAAATCGTGTATTAAATGTGTTAGATGGTTATTCTTTTGGAGAATCAGGAGATAGCATAACCTACACTTTTTCGGTCCCAAATAATGGACTTTACAACATTGCTTTCAAGTATTATCAAAATACAAATAATGGGTTAATAAGTACAAGAAAAATAGAAATCGATAATGAGGTATTGTTTGACGAACTAAACAGCTATCATTTCGAATATTCTCCTAAATGGAAAAATGAAATTTTAAGTGACAACTCTAATACTCCATTTTCAATTTATCTATCAAAAGGAACTCATACAATAAGTATTATTGCTGATAATGAGGAAATCCGTGACATATACCATGAACTTATATATCTACTAGAAGAAATGCAAGACATATCTCGCCAAATCAACAAGATTACTGGGGGATTAGAGGATAAGGACAGAGATTGGAACATTACTAACTACATACCAAACTTAGTAAGTGACCTGACAGGGATTTCAAATAAGTTAGGTATTATGATTGAAGAATTGTCAATATATATAGGTGAAGATGACATTCCAATTATTAGTGAAATTAAAATTGCAAAAAACATGATTGCTGAATTTATTGACAATCCAGATGATTTACCTTCTTACATGAGTAACTTTACAAAAGGTGAATCGTCAGCATATGGAAGAATAAATTCATCATTACCATCATTAATATATAGCCCTTTAAACTTAGATAAAATGTATATTTACAACAATCATGATTTACCAAAAGCCAATTCAAATTTTTTCGTGAAGACACTTGAAGGATTGAAAGCGTTCATTTTTACTTTCTTTGATCCAAAATATAATGAAATGTCTGAAGTGGATGAAAAAACTATCGAAATTTGGGTGAATAAGTCGAGACTGTATGTTGAAATAATGCAAAGAATGATTGATGAGGAGTTCACTCCAGATACTGGTGTGAAAGTACAATTATCAATCATGCCTGACGAAAATAAAATAATTTTGGCAAACGCAGCTGGAACAACTCCTGATGGAGTGATAGGAATTACTTTTAAAAAACCTTTTGAGTTTGCAATTAGAGATATAATTGTAGATATTAGAGATTACGAAGGATTTTATGAACTTGCAGAAGAATTTAATCCAAATACCTTTGTACCATACATTTATAGTGATGGAGTTTATGCTATCCCAGAAACTCAGGATGTAAAATTATTATTTTATAGAAAAGATATTTTTGCTGAATTAGGAGTCGAACCACCAGATACTTGGGATGAGGTTATATCACTTGTACCTGTACTTCAAAAGTATGATATGAATTTTTATGCGCCTATAGGTGAAGAAAATTCTTATAAAGGTTTTGATAAAACAACACCATTTATTTATCAGTTTGGTGGTACTTTGTATGACCAAGACACAATGTCAACCACAGTAAATGTTGATGGAGCATATAAGTCATTTGAGTTGATGACAGAATTATTTTCTGTGTATAATCTACCTGTTTCAACTGCAAGCTTTTTTCAAGATTTCAGGAATGGAACTATTCCAGTCGGGATAGGGGATGCAAATATGTATATTCAACTTAAATATGCAGCCCCCGAACTTTCTGGACAGTGGGGAGTATTACCGATCCCAGGAGTTGAAAATGAAAGTTCAATAGTTGAGAGATGGGATCCAACGTATGGAGGTTCAAGTATTATTTTTGAAGATAGTGAAAAGCATAAAATGACTTGGGAGTTAATTAAATGGTGGTCTTCATCAAATACTCAAGCTGATTTTTCGTATAATATTCAATCAACATTAGGTGACAAGTTTTTATATATGACAGCCAACATTGATGGATTTAAGAATGGAGCTTGGCCAAATGATTCTAAATATACTATTTTGGATCAATGGGACTGGATTCAAACTACTGGAAAAGTTCCAGGGGATTATATGGTTGAACGAGAACTTAGTAATGCTTGGAATAAAGTTGTTTTCGAAGGATTACATCCCAGAATTGCTATTGATGAGGCGAAAATAATAATTGATTTGGAAATAAAGCGAAAACTTATTGAATTTCTTTATATGAATGAAAATGGTGAATTATTAAAACCATTTTTGATACCAACAATTGATAATATTGAGAACTGGGTGAGAAAAGATGAAAATTAGAAAACTGAAATTGATGAAAAAATATCAGAATTTCTCTATTAAATTTCGCGATTCAAAAATTTCACAAATTATTAATCATCCATATTTATTCTTGTTACCTTATGTCTTTCTATTTTCTTTAATCATTTTATTACCAACATTTATCTCCGCAGTGTTATCAACAACGCACTTTAACACAGTACAGTTTCCTACTTTTGTAGGATTTAAAAATTTTATTGATATTTTTAGCATTGACAATATCTTTGTTCAGAATGCAATTCCAAATACATTCACATATGCTTTGATTGTTGGAACTTGTGGATACATTTTTTCTTTTTTTGTTGCTTGGCTTCTAGCACAAGTGACACCAAAAGTAAGAACTCTCTATACTTTATGTATTTATTCACCATCTATTACTGGGCCAGTAATGATGGTAGTTGTTTGGAAAGTTGTATTTAGTGGTGATCAAAGAGGATATTTAAATTATTTATTATTACAGATAGGGTTTATTAAAGAACCAATTCAGTTTTTACAGAATCCAGAAATACTATTTCCAATTGTAATTTTGATAGGTCTTTGGAGTAGTGCTGGACTTGGATTTCTAGCGATGTTAGCTGGGATGTTAAATATTGATAAAACTCTTTACGAAGCAGGGGCTATTGATGGTATTAAAAATCGATGGCAAGAGATATTCTATATCACTATTCCATCAATGAAACCACAAATGTTGTTTGGAGCCGTAATGGCGATTGTAGGTGCATTTAATATTTCAGGAATCGCAGTTGCATTAAGTGGAGGGATAACTCCTCCACAATATGCAGGATGGATGATAATGGATCACGCTACCGATTTCGGATTTGTTAGATATGAAATGGGATATGCTGCTGCGATTACAATAGTACTCTTTGTTGGAGTATTTATTTTAAATAGAATTAGTTATAAGATGTTTGGTGACAATACCTAAGAAATGAGGTGTAATTCATGAGTGCAAAGAGTACAATGTTCAATCCAAAAAGATACCATAAAAGTCAAATAACGTTTCACTTTATTTTGCTTCCTTTATCGATATTTATGAGTTTACCCATTGTATATATCATAAATGATGCTTTTAAGCCTTTTACAGAATTGTTTGCATTTCCTCCTCGATTTTTGGTTAGGAAACCTACTTTCGAGAATTTTAGATTGCTTTTTAGTTTTTCTCAAGAATCTGGAATTCCAATTTCAAGATATGTCTTCAATAGTGTTATTACAACTGGTGTAGTTGTTATATTAACTGTTTTTCTTTGTTCAATAACTGCTTTTGCTTTATCAAAAATGGAATTTTCAGGAAGAAAAACACTTTTTAAAATTAATACTTATGCATTAATGTTTGTTCCTATTGCTGTTGCAATCCCAAGATATTTAATTATTGTTGAGTTAGGAGTATATAACACATACCTCGCTCACATAATTCCTCTGCTTGCATTGCCTGTAGGCTTGTTTTTGGTTAAACAATTTACTGATCAAGTTCCAAATGAACTGATTGAAGCAGCAGTTGTAGATGGTGCAACTAATTGGGAGGTTTATTGGAAAATTATTCTTCCATTGACAAAGTCTGCACTTGTAACTGTAGCATTTTTATCTTTTCAGATAAGTTGGATGAGTATTGAATCCTCTAATATTTATGTAGATCAAGAAGCCTTAAGGACATTACCATTTTATTTGCAAACATTATCTCAAACTAGTGGAAATATTGTAGCTTCAAGAGGTATAACTGCAGCAGGGTGGCTAATTATGTTCTTGCCAAACTTAATAATATTCTTTGTTCTACAAAGTAAAGTTATGGAATCAATGGCTCAATCGGGAATAAAATAGGTGTATATATGAAAAAAATAATTATAGTAGGAATATTATGCCTTGTTTGTTTAATATCTAGTATTACAGAATTTGCAACACACATTAATGCTACTAATGTAGAATCACCATACTATACATATACTGCGGATTCTTACGGGAATTTAATTAAGACTAGTGATGCATATTTACCTGGTGAACAGTTAAACCTAGTTAATGACGAAAAATTCGTATCTTTAGAACATATTTATATTGATGAGAATGATTACTTATATATTACAGATAGTAAGATTAAAACCTATGTTGAACAATATGATTCTCTTACTGGAGAAGTTATTATTAACGAGCAAACTGGTAATCCGAAAACAAAAATATATACTGGTAAAATTATAGTTTTAGATGGCAATTTAAATTTAATTGGAGAAATATATGATGAAAACATTAATTTCCCAAAAAGTACATTTGTAACTGAAGATAAAATTTACATTGTCGATTTTACTTCTTCAAATATTTTGATTTATGATAAATTATCACTACTTGAAGATCAAGAAATTGTTTTATTAAACACGATTGGTGTTCCAACTCATCCAATATTTCAAAATGTATACGATGATGATGGAGAAAAAATAAGTAGTGGTTACCAATACCATGTAGAAAACATTGCAGTTGATAAAAGAGGGAATATTTATGTTCAAGGAATAGGTTCAACTAATGGACTAATAATGCTTGATGAGACTGGAGATTTCATGACTTTCTTTGGTGGTAATCCATTAAGAGTTCCAATTATTGATAAGATAAAATCTGTCTTTTTGAATGAAGAACAGAAAGAAAAAATGCAAGATTTAAGAGAAGGTAAAATATATTATGATGTTCCATCAAATATTACAATTGATGATAAAGGATTTGTCTATACAGTAACATCATCAATTAAAACTAATCCTATTAAAAAATTTAACGTGTCTGGTAGAAATTACTTTAATACTGATATGATAGGTACAACAGATATGAATAGTGTTTGGGTGGGTAATTACAATAATGTATTTTCTGTTAATGAACAAGGAAATATATTTGAATATGATACGAGTGGGAATCTTTTGTTTCTCTTTGGAGGTAAGGATTATACAAGTAGACGTGTAGGTCTTTTAACTAGTCCCGTTAGTATTGCTGTGAATAGTAAGGATCAAATCTTAGTTGCTGACAAAGCCGGCAAATTTATTCAATTTTATACACCTACTACATTTACTAATTCAATTCATACTGCTTTTAAAGCTTATTACGATGAAGGTAATTATGAATTAAGTCAACAGAATTGGAAATATGTATTGGAATATAATTCTATGTTTGATTATGCTCACATTGGACTAGGAGATTCTTACATGCGTGATAAAGAGTATTCTGATGCATTCAAAGAATTTTCTTACGCTAATGATTTTGATGGTATGAGTGATGCATTTTGGTCGATTAGACAAGAATGGATGCAAAATAATTTAAACATTATTTTTCTGCTAGTTGTTATATTAGTATTTTCTAGAGTTCTCTATATTCTTATTGGTAAATATTTTAATAATTATGAGAAAGAAAAAAAGTATATCTCACGTGTATTTTCTAAATTCAAACTCCTTGATGAAGTTGTTTATCTATTTACATTTCTTAAACATCCATTCAACGGGTTTCATGAAATAAAAAGGGAAAAAAGGGTAAGTGTTTTATCATCAACAATCATCTATATATTTTTAGTAGCTGTTTTTGTCCTGCATTATTCATATACAGATATTATATTTCTTCAAAGAACAAATATTAATGTACTTTATGAGTTGCTATTGATGATTATTATCTTAGGACTATTTGTTATTTCAAACTATCTTGTATGTACAATCAATGATGGTGAGGGAACAATTAAAAATGTATATAATGCAACAGCATATAGTTTGTCACCAATTTTAGTGATTTTACCAATCATAATCATACTAAGTAACTTTTTGACTATAAGAGAAATAGTTTTCTATAATTTTGGATTTTCATTAATAATTTTGTGGTGCTCTTTCTTGATGTTTTTTATGATAAAAGATATTCATAACTATTCAGTTACTGAAACATTCAAAATAATTTTAAAAAGTTTATTTGTTATGCTAATTATAGGACTACTCCTGTATGTCATCAACGCGATGAGTAATCAAGTATTTACTTTTATAAGAGAAGTTGTAGAAGAGGTGGTTAACCGATGAGAAAGATTATATATATCATTTTACTAGTATTAATAATGACTTTATTATATCTGCTAGTAACTAATGGGGATACTACAACTGATTATGATATTTTAGGAGACAGTACATTTTCAAATTTATCTTTTAACAATGGATATGTTTCATCTAATCCTGAAAGTCATGAGATATATGATATGGATATTCCTGATAGTTTTGAGCTAGTTAATAGTGATTCGGCTATAGAGCTATATTTAGAAAGAGAAACAATGGCCATTGCAATCAAAAAAATGGACAATGGATATGTTTGGTATTCATATGATGTATCAAGAGATTATAACCAAGAGATTTCTGATGGCATCATTTCTCAGGAAATCGCTAATCAAATCCGATCGGGTGTTAGTATGAGAACGTATAATGTATTTACTCCTGGACTAAGAACATTGCTTGATAAAAATTTGATTGGGAAAGATGAAGTTATGATTTCATATACTATTCTTCCAGAAGGATTCATAGCTCATATAGATTTTATTGATATTGATATTTTGTTTGATGTCAATGTGGTGATCGAAAATGAAGACTTAATTGTTTCGATTCCCTATGAATCAATCGATGAGTACAGTGAGGAATTATGGATGCCTGGTAATAGTGATATTTCAATAAACGATATATTAATCTATCCATTTTTTGGTTCTACAAGTTCTCAGGAAGATGGATATATTGTCATCCCTGATGGAAGTGGTGCACTCATATCTTTGGTTGATGAACCAGAAAATCTTGCGAATTATAATGCATCAGTATATGGTAAGGATCTTGGATACACTGAAGTTCCAATTGTAAGTGAAACCAATGTAGAAACTATAAAGCCTTTGGCAAGAGTAACACTTCCAATATATGGAATTATTCATAATGTTAATAATTCAGGGGTGTTAGTTATATCTGAAAATGGCGCGAATTACGCGACTTATAATTTTGTTTCTAAAAATTTAGTAACTGAATATTATCAATCATATTTTTACTACAATTATCGTACTTCATACAAACAATTTCAAAGCCGTAGTGATGACCAACAATATATTTTAGGTTTCCAAAAATACCCCAATGAGTTTGAAATAAAACAACGATATGTATTTTTAACTGAAAATGCGAATTATGTTGGAGTTGCAAAAGGGTATCGACAATTTTTAGAGGAAACTACGGATTTAAAAGATGAGAATCTATCTCCAACGATGAAAACAAATCTAGATATTATAGGAAATGAGATTGAACAAGGAATATTCTTTAAGAAAAATGTCAACATGACATCTTATAGTGGATTGATAGATATCATTAATGAAATTCAAAAAGATAACATTTCAAATATTTCGATAACTTACAAAACTTTTGTATTATCAGATTCACAGTATCGATTTGATGTTTTAAGAAGTTTAGGTGGAAAGAACGATTTTTCTAAGTTGATGAACTTCCTTGAAGAAAATAATATTGAGTTTGAACCATATGTTGATTATATCAATAGCTATGAGGATTCAAAATATATCGCTGCAAGGATGAATCGGAAAGAATTTTTAAAATTGAATTATTCCTATATGTATTTATATAAATATATTAATAATCCTTCTTACTTGTCATATTTTATAGATGACGACCTAGATGTTTATGAAAAACATGGGGTATCTTCTATTGCACTAAACGGTATGAATGATACATTATTCACATCAATATTGAAAGATAGAACTGTCCAATATAGTACAGAAAACATGGAACTTGTCCATGATAGCTTGAAAAAACTACAATCAGAAAATGTTTTAACTAGTTTTTATAATCCTGATTCATATTTATATGAGTATGTAAACAATTATTATGATGCACCTTTATCATCCAGTGAGCTTATGTTTATTGATGCTACTATTCCTCTTGTTCAGCTAGTTGTAAGTGGACATATGGATTTATATAGTCCTTCAATAAATTTCGTAGCAAGTGAAGATCTCGCCTTATTAAGAATGGTTGAATATGGATTGAATCCAACATATACTCTATCAGAAGAAGAAAACTATTTATTAAAACATACTAATGCCAGTAATATATATATATCAAACTACTCGGTATTGAGATCAAGAATTCTTCTTCAAAATGACTTCTTATTTTCTGGATTATCTAAGACTAGTGGAATCGAGATGACAGATCATCAATTCCTTGATATTGGAGTATCCTTATCAACCTTTAGCAATGGAACACAAATAATTGTCAATTATAATGATTATTATTATAATTACAATAATCTGGTTATTGAAGCAAGGGGGTATGTTGTAAAATGAATTCCCTAATTAAACAAAACAGAAGAATGACACACAAAAAACGTGAGATGTATTCAGGTCTTATATTTATCTTTCCCTGGATAATTGGTGTTCTAACATTCATAGCATATCCACTTTTTAGAACAATCTATTTTAGTTTTAACAATGTCCAATACAGTGGAGAGTTAGGATTCATTTATAATTGGGTTGGATTCGAAAACTACCACAGAATTCTTAGAATTGATGTAGATTTTATTCTTGAAATTCAAAACTTCATTATTAAGACAATAACATTTGTTCCAGTTGTTATTGCGATATCAATTATTATTGCAATGTTACTTAATAGCAAGTTGAAAGGAACTAGTTTCTTTAGGCTAATATTCTTTCTTCCTATTATTATTCTTAATGGGCAATTGTTACAAAACATAAAAAATAATGGTGGTATGAGTATAAAAGTTGGGGGAATTGTATTTAATATTATTGAAAAGATTGTCCCATATTATATGACTGAGGCTATTTTATTATTATTTCAAATGGTTAGTGAGATTATGTGGTACAGTGGTGTACCAATCTTAATTTTTCTTGCCGCTCTTCAAAAAGTTGATAAAAGTATTTATGAGGCAGCACAGATTGATGGAGCATCATCATGGAACATTTTTTGGAAAATTACACTTCCTGAAATTTATCCTTTAATTAGTGTTACTATTGTCTTTGTTATTGTATTCTTAGCAAATTTTGGTGATAACTCAATTAATGAACTAATCATCTCTGCTCGTACGAATCCTTCTAGAAGAGAAGGCTATGCTTCAGC
This sequence comes from Mycoplasmatota bacterium, assembly GCA_022712785.1. GTDB lineage: Bacteria > Bacillota_I > Bacilli_A > Izemoplasmatales > Izemoplasmataceae > JAFGXW01. The sequence continues at coordinate 29,970 of JAFLJX010000018.1, forward strand.
TTTAGCTATCCTTTATGCAATAATCCAAACTATTTTGGTAATAACACTCTATTTCATTTTTAAAAAAAGAGAAAAGGGTGTGATGTAAATGAAGAATATTATAGAAAAAGTTAATTCTTTTTATAATAAGAATATTTTCAAAGTGAAAAGAAGATTGTTAGGGAAACACAGTTCAGACGGGCTAGTATATAAAGTTATCATGTATTTTTTATTAATAGTCTTAGGGTTTGTATTTGTTTATCCCCTAATATACATGTTTTCGATTAGTTTAATGTCAAATATTGATTTAGTTGATAATACTATCAGATGGATACCTTCAAAGTTAGATTTTATTAATTATCGATTAACGATGGTTGCTTTGGACATTCCCAAATCATATTTTGTATCAATATTCATTGCAGGAATATCAACATTATGTGTTATGTTTTCATCTGCATTTATTGGCTATGGACTTGCAAGGCATAGAATTCCATTTAAGAAAACTATTTTTGCAATTATGATTTTCTCATTTATTATGCCTAAAACATTATTTTTTATTCCAACTTACCAAATTTTTACAATGTTAAGAATAAAAGGAACTCTTTCTGCAATACTCGTTCCTGCTTTAACAGGTCAGGGGTTAAATGGAGCATTTTTCATTTTAATTTTCTTTCAATTTTTTAGAATGATTCCAAAACAGCTTGAGGAATCAGCTATAATTGATGGAGCAAATAAATTTCAGATTTTTTATAAAATTGCAGTTCCACTTGCAATACCTGCCTTCATAATTACTGGTGTTTATGGATTTTCTCTTTATTGGAGTGAAACATTTTTGTTGGGAATTTATTTAGATGGGAATTACACAACAATTACAATGTTACTAAATAATCTACAAGATAACTATGGAACTATGATTTGGAGTAGTGGACTAGATTCAGCACGACAATCTAATTTGAGTTTTACAGAATCAAAGTTATTCGCAGGTACCTTACTGTCAATTATTCCTCTTATGATAATGTATATTTTCGTACAAAAATGGTTTGTGGAAAGCATTGATAAATCTGGAATTACAGGTGAATAGAGACTAATATATTGTGTGAGTTTAGTACGGAGAGTATATTGTACAAAGCATCAAACAGAATAGCTCTAGCTACTAAAACTTTCAAACATATGGTAATTATGAGAAATCATAAGTGATTTGATTAAAATATAGAATATATAATAACAAAAATGAAATTTCCAAGCTGACAACCGAAATAAATATTTTGAGATTAAATCCTGATTGTAATTAAAAAAGCATTTAAGAGGCGAATACTTGGGGTTGACGCTGATAATACAATTGAATAGGAGTAGACATTATGAATAAAAAATGGTGGCACAATATGTGCGTTTACCAAATTTATCCAAGAAGTTTTTATGATAGTAATAATGATGGTGTTGGAGATATTAGAGGAATCATTCAGAAATTAGATTATTTGAAATATCTAGGAATAAATATTATATGGATAAGTCCATTCTATAAATCACCACTTATAGACAATGGGTATGACATAAGTGATTATAAAGCAGTTGCTAAAGAATTTGGTGACATAGAAGACGTCAAAAAGTTATTTGAAGAGGCAAAAAAAAGAGACATAAGAATCATGCTAGATTTAGTTTTAAATCACACTTCAGATCAACACGAATGGTTTTTAAACTCGAAGAAAAGTCTTGAAAACGAGTATCGTGACTACTATATATGGAGAGATGAACCAAGTGATATGGTAAGTACTTTTTCAGGTTCAGCTTGGACTTATGACAAAAGCACTAACCAGTATTACTATCACAATTTTGCGGTTGAACAACCTGACTTGAATTGGAAAAACAAAGAGATGAGATTTAAGTTATATGAGATGATGAATTGGTGGATTAGTTTAGGTGCATCTGGATTTAGATTGGATGTAATAGATCTTGTAGGAAAAGATATTGACAAGAAGATTACTGCGAATGGTCCTAAACTACATAATTTAATACAAGAAATAAATACTAACACATTTGGAAACGATGATTTAATTACAGTTGGAGAAACCTGGGGTGCGACTTTAAAAGAAGCTGAAATGTATTCATCTCCAGAGAGAGATGAGTTATCAATGGTCTTCCAATTTGAGCATATTACTTCTTTTTGGGGAGATGAATTTGGAAAGTGGGATCCAAAACCTTTTGACTTACGTGTTTTAAAAGAGTCATTTTCTAGATGGCAAACAGGATTCACAAAAAATGGATGGAATTCTCTATTTTGGAATAACCATGATTTACCTAGAGCAGTCTCTAAGTATGGTAATTTAACTTATAGAGTTGAAAGTGCAAAAATGTTAGCCACAATTCTA
>JAFLJX010000241.1 GCA_022712785.1 Mycoplasmatota bacterium
CCATAATGAATAGTATTCACCTTTAGCAGCAAGTAATTCACTATGTGACCCAATTTCTTTAATCTGGCCTTGATCTATTACTATAATCTTATTAGCTCTTCTTATCGTTGATAAACGATGAGCAATGATAATAGATGTTAAATGTTTATGCTTATTAACTAATACATTATTTATTGCTTCTTCAGTTTTAGCGTCAAGATTAGATGTTGCTTCATCTAATATTAAAATATCAGGTTTTTTCATAAGTGCACGAGCTATGGCCAATCTTTGACGTTGTCCACCACTTAAGTTGGCTCCACCTTCAATAAGTGGTGACTTATACTTTTTAGGTAACATATTAACAAACTCGTCAACCTTTAAGTCTTTACATGTTTCAATCATGTAATCATAATCAATACTGTCTTGTCCTAAAGTTAAATTGTCTTCAACTGTTCCACTAAATAAGAATACATCTTGACTAACATAACCAATTTTACTCCTTAAGGCTTCGCGGTTAATATTTCCAATATTCATATCATCAATGATAATCTCACCTTTTTCACATTGATAGAAGTTCATAAGAAGCTTTGAAAGTGTAGTTTTACCACTTCCACTTTCACCAACAATCGCAACTGTTTCTCCAGGTGTTATGTTAAGAGATACATCTTTTAGAACAAGTCTTCTTGTTCCGTATCTAAAGTCTACATTCTTAAGTTCAATACTTCCTTTAAGCTTTTTCGGGAAGTATTTCTTTTCTTCATCGTCATCATATTCTAATTCTAAATCTATAATTTCAGATAAACGTTCCGCAGCTACCACTGCCGTTTGGATTTGTTGTTGTAGTCCAATAAGATTTTTTAATGGACTTAAGAAGTATGCTAGTAAAGCATTAAATGTTAATAGCTGTCCAAGAGTAATTTCTCCTCTTATTACCATTAATGCTCCAAACCATAAAAGTATTAGTCCTCCAATCGATTCAACAATTCCAATCAATGAACCTTGAATATTTCCTAGTATTGTTCCTTTTTTCCCAATTAGTACACTTTTAATATATCTTGATTCAGTTTCTAGACTTGAAACATCTTCAGCGTTAAACGCTTTTATTGTTTCAACTCCATGAATACTTTCAATTAAGTAAGAACTAACTTTGGCACCTTGTTCCATTGATTCTCTTTGTATTTTCTTAAATGGTTTAATAAATGCGTATACTAGTATTGCATATAGTACAGCAATTATAACTGTCATTAAGAACATCGTTGGATTTATTGTATATAGAATTAATCCTCCAAAGATAACCATTAAAGTATCTAACATAATGGTTAATGCTGCACCACTAATAACATCCTTAATAACCCCTGCATCTTGAAATCTAGATGTTATCTCACCAATTTGTCTTGTTGAGAAGAACTTGAGTGGCAATTTTGTTACATGTCTGTAATAACCCATCATTAACGGTATATCTAGTCTTATTGATAGATACATTAATAAATGACTTCTAATTGCATTTAAAATTATTCTTAATAGATATAATCCTACAAAAGCAATTGATACAATATGTAATGTCTTTTCAAGACCATATGGTATAATTTCATCCATTAAAAACTTAAAATAAAATGAGCTTATAATTCCAAATATTGTAAGTACAATACTCATAAAAAATACATTAATAAATAAGCTTTTTTGTGGAATTAACATCTTAAAGAACCTTGTAAAGGTCCCATTCATTTCATTCTTCTTTTCAAAGAATTCACTTGGAGTTAATACAACTAAGTATCCAGTCCACATTCCAGCGAATTCATCAAATGATATTTTTCTTAATCCTTTATCTGGATCTGCGATTATAACTTTTTTACTGTTAATCTTATGAATAACAACATAATGTTGTATATTATCATCAGTTAATACATTTGCAATAGCTGGCACTGGAAAACTCATTAAGAGATTTTCTCTTGTTCCTTTTACTGCTTTTGCAGTGTATCCTAAACTTTCAGCAGCTTTTACTAATCCATAAACGTTAGTACCATATGAATCTGTACCTGCAATATCCCTTATTTTTGAAATCTGTAATTTCAAACCATAAGTTTTACTTACAGTTGAAAGACATGCCGCCCCGCAGTCTTTCATGTCATGTTGCTTTACACATATATATTTTCTCCCAAACATACAATTTCCCTCTCTAAGTTAAATTATTTTAGGCATATATCGTTTTTCTATATGTAAATTGTATTTTGAACATAAAAAAACGACATGCAACTTCTTCCCACCTAAAGTATAACAATTATATAAAAGTATCAAAAGCTCATATATGAACCTATTTGAAAAAAAAGTTTGTATATGCACTATGTTGAAAAGGCTATAATTTAGAATAGATTTTACTAAACAGTTATAAATGTCTATTTGTGGATACCCATTACGTTGGGAGCATATAGGAAAAAATACTATATGCAAATTTATTTCAAGCAAAACTATTGAAATAAAGGCTATAGAAGACATTTCTAAATAGATTAAATAAAAAAAACTAAACTATTGAGATTTTAATAGTTTAGTTTTTGTTTAATTAATCATCTAATTTAAGTACTGTAAGGAATGCCTCTTGAGGTATTTCAACACTACCAATACTTTTCATTTTCTTTTTACCTTTTTTCTGTTTTTCTAAAAGTTTTTTCTTACTAGTTATATCTCCACCATAACATTTAGCAAGCACGTTTTTACGCATTTCTTTT
>JAFLJX010000019.1 GCA_022712785.1 Mycoplasmatota bacterium
ATCAGGAGTAACTGAAGATTATGTATTAGAAGCTATTAATAATGGCTTTGATATATTAGGTATGAGTGATCATGCACCAAACGACAGGGTTGGAGACAGTTATGTACGTATGGATGAATCAGAGTTTGACCTATATTTAAAGGATATTGAGGAATCACAAGCAAAATACAGTGATAAAATAACAATATTAAAAGGATTAGAAGTTGAATATTTTTATAAACATGAAGAATACTATAAAAATTTAAGAAAAAAAGTAGACTATTTAGTTCATGGACAACATTATATATCAATGACAAACAGTATGAATGACCTAATTTCAGGTTTTGGACTATCAAAAAGCAACCAAATCCTAAAATACGCAGATATTTTGAAGGATGCAATGGAATCAAACCTGTTTGATATCATGGCGCATCCTGATTTATACATGTGTGGATACAAAGATTTTGACAAAACAGCAGAAAAAGTAGCACATATTATATGTAAAGCAGCAATAGACAATAATGCTGTACTAGAATTTAACGCAAATGGTTTTAGAAGAGGTAAGCAAGAAACACCTCAAGGTATTTTACAACCATACCCTAGATTAGAGTTCTGGGAGATAGCGAAAACATACAATGTTAAAACAATCCTAAATAGCGATTGTCATAGTCCAAATATTTTATATGATATGGTAGTGAAAGAAGCAGAAGAAATATACAAAAATTTAGAGTTAAATGATGTTGGAATTTTAAAATTAAAGTAACAAAAAAGGGTGTCTAGTGACACCCTTTTTTTTATGCCTAATTTGCGCTCTAATCGGTTTTTAGATTTCCTCGTAAAAGTGTAAGTTTGAAAGGTGAATGTACATCGTAGAGTGTATTTCACTTTCAATTTGAGCTCCAATTCATTGCGGATGATAGGGTCGGTTTAAACATATTCATTTATTATTTATGAATATGTTTACGGAGGGTTTTAAAAGAGAACTAGTTGAATAATCATCATAAAGAGAGGTTATCAAGAGTCTTTCATATCTAAAAGCGGTCTTTATTCTGTTTCTGTTTATGTTCCTATAATATATATTATGTTAACTTATTTGTATTAGCACCATTAATCGATATAATACGACTGTGTGGACAACTGTGCAAAACTTTTTGATGCTACTTCCAACCTCTCTTTTGTCTATTTTTCAAATCAAATTAAATCAACACTTCAAGTTTGTCTTTTCAATTTTGTTTTTTCCATCTATTAAATATATAGTAATTTTTGATATAATTTAAATTGAAATGAATACATTTGTATTGATAAAAGCAAAAGATTATGTTAACCATTTCCTACAACTATTTATATTCAATATCTTGTATCTATATGTCCTCTTCTTATACCTTATAAATTTAAATATTTATACTATTATTTTTAGCTTTATGATATGATAATAACTAGGTGATTTTATGAATAAAGTTGCACTAGTTTTTACTGGTGGTACAATCGCTATGGAAGTCGATAAAAATTTACATGGAGCAATTCCTTCTTTATCTCCTAATGAAATTATTAGTGCATTGTCTGGAATTGATGAGTTTGAGAATTTAGAGATTTATGATTTTTCAAGAAAACCTTCTCCTTCAATAACTCCAAGTGATATGAAAGATCTTGCAGATATTGTTGAAGACTATTTAAAAAAAGAGAATATCTTGGGCGTTGTCGTAATTCATGGAACTGATGTTTTAGAAGAAACTGCATTTTATATGAACTCTGTAATTAAATCCAAAAAGCCTGTGGTTTTAACTGGATCAATGAAAAATGCAAGTGAACTTGGATATGATGGTCTAACTAATCTAGTATCTAGCGTTAAAGTATGCATGTCATTCTACTCTATTGGTAAAGGTACTCTAGTTGTTATGAATGATACTATAAACAGCGCTACAGAAGTTACTAAAACTCATACAATGAGTTTAGATACATTCAAATCTGTTGAATTTGGTCCACTAGGTATAATAGATCACGGTGAAGTTATCTATTATAGAGATGTAACTCATCATGAAGTATATGATTTCAACAATATTATTAATGAAGATACATATTTATTAAAGGTATATGCTGGAATGGACGGACATTTTATTGATTACCTAATCAGTAGAAAAGCTAAAGGTATTGTATTAGAGACATTAGGTCGTGGGAATGTTCCACCAATGATGTTAGATTCAATTGATAAAGCTATTGAGCTAGGAATTCATATAGTAATCGTTTCAAGATGTTATTCAGGTAGAGTATTAGACACTTACGCATATGTAGGTGGTGGAAAAGACTTAACAAATAAAGGTTGTATACTTGGTGGTAACTTTAACGGACAAAAAGCTAGAATACTTTTAATGCTTGCTATTAGTAATGATTATTCTCATAAAAAAATAGTAAATCTTTATAAACTATAAAAAAACGACATTTGTCGTTTTTTTTGTTTTGTATATAAAATGATAAATTTCCCACTACTTAAATTCAATTCCAATTATGTGAGAAAAATGGATTCATTAACATATACTCCTTTCACTTTAACATTTTTGCTAAAGCTTCTTTTAATAACACATCTGTCTTTTTACTACCATCTAACTGTTTAACAGCTTTAGTTATCTCTTTAGCTCTATAACCTAAAGATTTTAAAGCTTCTTCGACTTCACTAATATTTGTTGATTTAGCAAATGAATCTGCATTAAGATCTATTTTACCTTTTAAATCTAAAATTATCTGTTGGCTTGCTTTTGGTCCTATACCAGGGAACTTACTTAGGAACTTTGCATCCCCTCTTTCAATAGCTCCAATTACATCAACAACGTTTCCTGAGGCTAAAATTGCAATAGCACTTTTAGGTCCAATTCCTTTAACACTTAATAGTTTGATAAATAAACTTTTAGCATCATTCGTTTTAAACCCGTAAAGATGTATTGCATCTTCACGTACATAGTGATGAATAAACACCTTAACTTCTTCATCTATTTTAAATTCATATGGATTGGGAGTTCTAACATCATATCCCACATTCGATACATCTAAGCTAATTCCATTTGATTTAATTTCTTCGACAATTCCTTTTAAATAACTATACATATAATCACACTCCTAAATATATTATATCATAAAGGAGGCTATTACATTTCTTATTTGTTTAATTGTGAAGAACGAAACAAGAAGCCATTCACAATAACAACTATATTATTACTAATGATTAGCTGTTTAACTTTTTTTTACATATACAATAATGGTTTATTCAATAGGACTCCTAAGAGTTCACTATTTAGTTAGTGTACAAACTATAATCGTGACGATTGATTCTTCGTGATCACTAGTTATAAATTCAGGATATAATTGAAATATAATATTTAGATTCTTATCCTTGAAAAACACAAGCTTTCAGGTGATCAATTTAGAGAAAACTATTTTTATCATTATTATATTAATATTTGATTCGATGCTTATATAATTCAGGATATTTACATTAATAAAAAAATAATAATATTATAATAAATATCAATCATAGAAACACCAAAATCATTTTAACATTGATATTTGATTAGGTTAACATAATCTTTTTATTATTTTAAAGTACATTGAATATCTAATAATTATTATCTCTAAGCATATAATAATTATTAGATATTTACTTTATATTTTTAAACTTTTTTTTTATCATCATTTAAAAGATAACTAACGGCAAAAATAATCAAACGATGATAAATCATCCATTTCTTACTCTACGGTGTAGGCTTGATACCTTATCTCCACCAACACCTTTATTTACAAGATTTCTTTTATTTAAACCCTATTTTATCATAGGAATAAAAGGCACTCCTAGAAGACTTTCAATAATACTGTCACCTAAAAATAATATTTTTATTTAATCACCTGCTTGACAGTAAAAGTCTAAATCAAATAAATATGCTAAACCTGAAATTGTAACCCCGTATAAAACTAACGGTTTACCTACTAGGAAATTTGAGTAACTAGAATTAACAACAGTTGAACCAGTAGCCAAAATAATATCACACCACTCCAATACTTCACTAGTTTTTGTTATATCCTCGATGACAGTTTTATTAAATACTTGACCTATATTCTCTTCATCAAGGTCTACAACTCTTAATTCATATTCTTTACTTAATTCTGCAACCATTCCCGGTTGGAGCCCTATAAAAGCAATTTTTGGATTCCCAAATCTTTCTTTTACGTTTAATACGAGATTTTGTGCACATTTTTTAGGTACTAAGTCTTTACAATGTATTGTCGCATCTATTAACCCTAAATGTTTAAGAACTGCATTAATTGAAGCAACAAAAATTGCTCTATTAAATATATTATCAAAATCTAATTCTAAAACATCTTTTAAAGAACCACTATAATTACCAGGATGATCGGTAAAGGCTTGTCCTTTGCTTCCTAAAAAGTCAGCTTCAATCATAACTTCTTTTCCTTTTAGTATTGGATAATCATCTCTTTCCGGTGTTCCTATCGCTTCAACTGGTGTCAAAGTCCTTGCAGTCACTGACAAATGTTCGCCAATTAAATTCTTACCTTCTATTATCTTTAATATCTTACTCTTTGCTTCATATACTATATCCATTTTCAACATCTCCCTAATTCCATTTTTATTCGCCATATTATATTATACTTCATTTAAGCTATTACTGATATACCTATATTTTAACTTAAAAATTATTTTTTATTGGAAACAAATCATATATCAAGAGCAATTCGTTACTGTTAATTGAACTCTTTATAGTACAATTAAATTATAATCAAAATTAAAATAAAGGAGATAGATTATGGAACACTATAACTTAAAAGATATTAAAACTGAAATTAACATGAGAGGCATTAAAGCAAAAACGATTGTTAATCATAAAAATGCAACTATAAAGAACTTACTATTAGATGCTGGTGAAGCAATTCCTTTACATCATATGCCTGTAGATGTAACATTCTTCATACTAGGAGGAACTGGGAAAATAACTATAGGTGAAACTACATATTCAGTTAAACCTCAAGACATAGTAATATGTCCTGTCAATGTAGGAATGTCAGTTCAAGCAGATAAAAGTTCTCCATTATCATTTTTAAACATTAAAACACCTGGTATTTAACACTATAGTTATTTGACAATCTAAAGACCTCCTTACTATTTTTTAGTTAGAAGGTTTTTTGTATATTACCCTAAACGAATGATTACAAAATATGAAAATATTTTATCACCTCCTGAATTTAAAAGATTTACTAGGGAAATGCTTTTAGATCAATTTCATTAGCTAGTTTTCTATCTAAAAAGTACACAAAGAGAAAAGAACTTTTTAATTGAATTATCATATTTTATTCAGAGGTTAACAATTAATAAATTACATATAGTTGGAGATATCTTTGATAGAAGTCCCTCAGCTCATTTATCAACGAATAAAATACAAAAATCCCACTCAATTAATATAAGTGGGGGAGCCATGACATAATTTGGATGGGCGCAGCTTCCGGAAGTAAGATAGCTATTTGTAATGTATTAAGAAGCAATGCTAAATACAACACCTTAGACACTTTAGAAGAAGGATATGGAATTAACTCATTGCCTTTATCAATACTCGCAGAAAAGCAATACAGCGATGATTCATGTGATATATTCATGCCTCGTACACTTAAATCAGGACCTGATGAGGATGATGAGTTATTAGTTTTTTCTAGTTTAAATCCTAAAGAAAAGAATAAATTCGAAAGTAATTCAGAATTTATTCTTTTTAATTTATGATAATTTATTTTTGTACTTAGGTGTTAAAATACATAACTTTTCATTTTCTTTGTCTTTTAAACCAGTGACTATAATTTTATTTTTGGGATTTTCATCCCTAATAATATTTCTGATTTTACTTTTGTTTACAAGTGTTGAGCGAGAAATTTGAATTAACCTTTCGCTAAACTTAGATAAATCCTTTAACAACCCTTTTACCTCGATTTTTTCGTTATGCAAATATACATCAAGATATTTTTGCCTACTCGGACTAGTTGTAATGAAATGTATATCATTTAGATCCAGATATACCGAATCACTATTTATATCTTTAAATAATACATTTGAATTTTTATTCTTTTCAGAATCTATTTTAAAAACTTTTAAAATAGCATCTTCAAGTATCTTACTAAAATTAGGATCTCCTTTGTAAACATAAGCTAAAGGCTCAATAAATGAATTTAATACATCATATGTCTTTTCAATATGAGACGTAAAAAATATTATATAGTTTTTATCGAAGTTTTCTCTTATATCTTTTGCGGTAGTAATACCTTTGTTCATCTCATCTTCGTGTTCTATATCAATAATATTAATAATCGTTTTAGGTGAGTTATTATAATTTAGTACTTCATAAGAACTTTTCGCAAATACAATTTTGTATCTAATATCAATATTTGAAAATATGTTATCTATTTCATTTTTTAAAATCGTTCTAAAATATAATTCGTCCTCATAAATAACAAAAATCATACTACCACCTCCTATAATAGATTTTATCATAATTTCTCATTAAATTGTATAACTAAATAGTATAATATTTGTTATAATAAATCTAGGTGATATTATGGAACTTTTATTTTTCGGATACATAAAGATACTATTTATAGGAATACATTCAAAAACAGTTACTCTCAAGAACTTATTGTTGAGTTTGTTTCCTTTTACATTTCTAATTTTTGTTTCTTTTTATAATACTACCATTACTTATAAATTTGCTTTGTATTTTTTAGTTTTATTGTTAAGTTCTATGTCATTTGTTAAAAATAGTTTTCATGCCTTCAATTACACAATATTTGTAGTATTTATTGAGATTTATATTCTTTTTTTAATATATGGTGACAGATTATTATATTTATTATTTGATGTTCGTGGATTTGATTTATCATTCTTTTTTGTAGAAATTGGGATTGTTATTTCTACTTTTTTGATGTATTTATTTTTTTCAAAGCTTAGTATTATTAATCGAGAAACAAATAATGTTTACGAAGTAGGCTTTGGAATGATATTTATTGGAATGATATTCGTTTCAACTATAATTACTGACTTATCAGTAGGCAGTATAATTTCAATTCCTATTGACTATCTAGTATATTTAATAATAATGATGTCAAT
>JAFLJX010000020.1 GCA_022712785.1 Mycoplasmatota bacterium
AAAATACATGGAACATAAATAATGAATTCTCAATAAATCAATATGTGGGTGAATCACTACTAGATTTATCATTGATTCATGTAGAAGATTTTGATGGTAATGACATTACTTCTTATATTGAAATTGAAGGAGATTACGATCTTACTTCTATTGGAAATTATGATGTGACTCTTTCTGTTTTTGACGATGTTGGAACATTTAGTTCAGTTAATGTCAATTTAAATGTCCTTGAATTAACTTGTGAAATGGATAATACCCAAGACAAATGTTTTATTAATGTCGAAAGTATTTCGTTCACTAGTGAATCTCAAGTTTTAGATACTGTTTACATCAATGATTTTATAAATCTAAACTGGAATATATTCCCTTTAGACGCCGGTAACACTGCAACAATTAATACTTCAAGTAATGAACTTGTAGCTACAGTTACTCCGTCAGGTTTTGTGTTTGGAGTAAGCAAAGGTACCACAGTAATTACTATCAAAACTGTTGATGGTAATTACGTTTTAACTAAAACAATCACTGTTCTTGAAAAAGACTGTATCCAAGACCCAACTCAAGAAAAGTGTGTTGCTGAATATTTATCTGATGATACTAGAGTAATTGTGCTACCTAATGAAAACATTAGTGGCACACAATACAATGAAGTATATATGAACAATGATGTTTACTATCAAATATATGTTAGAACATATGCTGATAGTGATGATAATAATGTGGGAGATCTTCAAGGAATTATTGACAACTTACCTTACCTTGCAAGTTTAGGTGTTGGGGGTATATGGTTAATGCCTATTATGGAATCAAGATCAACACACGGATATGAAGTTGACGATTATTATAGCGTTGACAGTGAGTATGGAACTCTACAAGATTTTAAAAACTTAGTTGCAGCAGCAAGATTAGTAGACATAGATATAATAATTGATTTAGTTATTAATCATATAGGAGCGTCAAGTGACATCTTCCAAGATGTTCTTAAAAATGGTGTTTACAGCGATTATTATGATTGGTTCACATGGATAGATAATTCTGATTCAAGATACGGAACATCAGGTTCTTGGGGACAAAATATTTGGTATAGACCTATTGATCAATGGTATTCAGATCACATGGGATTTAGTATGCATGCATCATTGTTTGATAAATATTATGCTGCTTATTTCTCAGAATGGATGCCTGATTTAAACTTCCAAAACCAAGATGTTATAGACTACATTTATGATGTAGGAACATGGTGGATTGAAGAAACCGGACTTGCCGGATTCAGAATGGATGCTATTGCCCATATATTTGGTGAAAACGAATATTTAAGTGTACCAAATAATACTCAAGCCAACATAGACTTCTTAACGGGTTTCAAAAATCACTTAGAAATTGCTAATCCAAATATATACATTGTTGGTGAAGCCTGGACAAGTTATCAAGAATATGCAAAATATTATGAATCAGGAATTTCAGCTTTTAATTTTGAAGCTAGCTACAGAATTATAGATTCTATAAACGGAACTCTTAGTTATAGCTATTCAGAATCATTAAATCAGATTTATTCTGAAATCAAAAAATATAACCCAAACTTTATTGATGCACCATTTTTAAGAAACCATGATCAACCAAGAATCTCCACAGTCTTTAGGGATGATCCAAGAGAACTTAAAATGGCAGCTGAAGCTGTGTTATTCTTACCTGGAAACCCATATATATATTACGGCGATGAAGTTGGAATGCTTGGAGAAAGAACATATATGATTTGGGGAGAATATTATAATAATATATTCACTAACTTCGAAGATGCGAGTTTAGATACCGTTAGTGAACAATTAGTTAATCCAGATTCTTTATTAAATTCCTATCTAGATATCTTAGAAGCCAGAACCAATAGTCTTGCATTAATGTATGGTGATTTTACACCATACACAAGTACTGGACTTGATGGTTATTATAGAGTATTTGAAAATGGAGAAGATAAAGAATTAGTAATAGTAATTCATAATTTCAGTTCTATTACATACAGACAAATACCTAGTGAATTTACGAGCTATGAAATACTATATAACTCTTATGATAATAATTTAGGTGGAATATCACCTAAAGGAACAATAGTTTTGAAATTACCGTGGGAATTGCTTAATACCTTAGTGAACACTCCACTTAACTAGTTTGAAGAGGGAGTTTTCTTAAACAATGTTGATAAAAAGTGAAAATATTAGACGTAAATATAAAGGAGCACAACTACTAAAATTGTAGTTGTCGCTCCTTTTTTTTATTTTTTTTATCATTTTGATACATACAAGATTTGTTGCTTACTTTTATTCTCCTGTAATTCCTGATTTATCAATACTTTCAATAAAGTATCTTTGTACGATTCCATACATAACTACCAATGGAACAATAGATAACATAGTTCCGGCAAATGCTTTTGATTCCGTAAAATCTACATTTACAACATCACTCCCAGCCGAGTAATCAGCCGCGGCTCCCCAGGCTTCCTGGAGACCTTGAAGTAACATAGGTATTGTTTTAATATTACCATTTAAATAAATATTTGTTAAAAACATTTCATTCCAATTTACCGCAAATCCATAAGTTAATGAAATAACTAAAGCAGGAACTGCCATAGGCAATGCGATTCTAAAGAATATAGTTAATGTATTAGCTCCATCAATATATGCACTTTCCTCTATTTGAGCTGGCATCATTTTAAAGAATTGATAGAATATTAGGATGAAGAATGTGGCCTGTAATCCTTGTCCAAAGAACGAAGGCATCCAAAGTGCAAACATTGTACCTTTTATTCCAATGGTGTTATACAGCATGCTTCTAGGCATGAATAACAAGGTTTTAGGCAAACCATACACTAACAACATCAACATCATAATTAATTTTTTACCTTTAAACTTAAATCTAGCAAGTCCATATCCAATGATAGCACTACTAAATACAGTGACAACAGTTTGTGATCCAGCAACATATAAACTATCAACATAACTAATAGGTAAAATCATAATAACCATTACTAAAAGTGTACTAAGATAAAATAATCTTTTTCTGCTTTCCACATATAACCCACCAAATATTACTGTCAAAGGAATTATTCCGAAAATGACAAGTAATTTTCTTAATTCAACAGGATACATAACATCTGTGAATGATGCTTTATTTGATATAACATCAATAACTGTTTTATAATATAATTCATCTAATCTAAGACCGTTAATGGCGAATATATAGTTTCTATAATAAACGCCTGAAGGTATCCATAAAATAGTACTATCCACTAAATCTGTATTAGACATTAAACTAATCATAAACATGTAAAATAATGGATAAATAAATACAAAAGCAAAGGTAATAGATAAAAAGTAAATAGCTATCTTAAATAATAATCCATTCCCATTACCATTCCCAATCATGTGTTTTTTCCATGTTGGCAACTTGTTTCTAATATTTTTTTTATATTCATTAAATTTTTTCATATTATCTAACCCGTCCTTTCTTATTTGATTTATCTTTAGTTAGAAAGAATAGTACAGCGATAATTATCATTTGAACCGAAGCATATACAAGAGCCATGGCTGATGCGTATCCTTCTTTTTGTGATGAATTGTTACGGGCTATGAAGATCATTGAGTTAATTGGATTCCCATCAAAGTTAGCTAAGAATACAACAATAAATATGATTGATACACTTATAGCTGGATAAATCGCAGGTAACACAATTTTCCAAAAGATACTCCAACTATTAGCTCCGTCAATCGAAGCTGCCTCGTATAAACTTTTATCAACCTTTTGAAGCATAGCCAGGAAGATTAGGATAGGAACACCACAATACCATAATATTTCAATTAATAATTCAAATAGTCCAACGAATAAACTTAAAGCAAATGTCGGAATAATAGTGTTAAGAACATCTAATACAAAGAAACTTAATTCAATATTCATGCCACCATAATTACTCATATTTTCAAGTAGCTCACCATTCAAGATAATTATTGGAAGGAAGAATACCATTCTAAATAATCCTTTCCCTTTAATATCCTGGTTTAATAACATTGCGATAATTATTGATAATGCAATAATAACTGGACTATACAATAAAACCCTAACAATGAAGTTTTGTAGTTCTATTACAAAATCAATATCAATAAATAGAACCCTATCAAAGTTTTGGAATCCAACCCACCTATATGTGTAATCAGTTTGAAACTGATTAACAATATTAAAACTCATAAATACTACCTTACCAAATGGATATAACACAAGTGCTAAAACTCCAATAATCCAAGGTGAAATAAATAGATGACCAGTCAATGCTCTTTTTTGAATAAAGGTTGCATTATGCCATCTCTTTTTAATAAAATTATCAATCTGTTTATAAATCCATGCAAATATAAAGATTAATAAAACATAATACAGTGCAACTCTAACTACTCTAAATTTTTCTGAGAAGTAAACTCGTTTGATAAACACAAAAAAATTAACAATATGTTTCCAAATAAAAGCAAATACATATTCTATCTTATCAATAATAAATCCTAATCCTTCTCTAATAATGTTAAAAATATTAACAAAAAATTCTTTAACTTTCACTAAAAAATTCTTCATGATATCACCTCGTATCCTGACGCAGAAACTTCAACAGATCCCACAGTAACATCAAAATCATTATAGTTTATTATTATTTTAATTCCCGTATCATATTCAACTAATACAATTCCTTCTCCAATGAATGAATGATCAATCATTTCACTTCCAATTGAACTTGTAAGTCCATCATTAATGAATTCATAATAATCACTTATTCTTCTTGATAAAACATCATATTCACTAATATATACATTACTTGAATTAGTCTTTTTTAAATCATACGCAGATCCACCAGTTAATACATAACTTGGGAAAACACCATATTCAACTAGTCTTAATAAAGAAACGGTTTCGTCACTCACAAAATTTAAATATGGTGAATACATATCAACATATCCTCCAATAACCAATTGTAAGAATGGAATAGATGCCATCGTGAAACTAAAATCAGTTGAAGAAATCGGTGTATCGTAATACTCGTTTACATACTTATACAGATAAGCATCAGGTAAATATAAATTTGTCGTAATTTCTTTTTCTTCAAAATATTTAAGTGTTTTAAATATCTCTTCCATATTTTGATTGCTATAAACTACCTCATCATCATAATGAGTAAATACAGCTCTATCTAATCCAGCTAAGCTAATTGCTTCAACTCCATATTTATCAAAATCTTTATAATCATCTTTAGCGAATTGTTCGTAATAACTAGGACTAGTTGCGTAATGCGAAATGAACATCCATGATAATTCAATATAATATATCTCGCGTTTACTCAATGTTTGAGCGTGTGATCTTGAATACACTTCGTAATTTCTTGTATAATCACTGTAATAACTAAATTTGATATTATTTTCATCAAAGAAACTAATCATCTTCCCAAATTCCTTACTACCACCTAGTTTTCTAATAATATCAAATCTATAAGAATCCTCACTCATATTATATGTTTTGAGCGATGTAATTATATTTTTATATCCATCCTCTTTCATATTAGTAAGGGTTTCAGTTATTTCTTCATACTTAGTAACTGTTTGAGCTTTAGTAGATAAAATTCCTGTAGTAATCTCAGAACCAATGAAATCTACTTTTGTAGGTGTTTCATCGTAGTTTATTCTTCTTGTGTCACCAAGTAATCCATTATCAATCAAATAACTTTGATATGTTTTAGCCATACCAACATAGTCAGCTTCATCTCCACTTAAAAAAATATATCTCTGACTTAAATCATATTCATTAGGATTCTCTTGGAAAGATATTCTATATTGATCCTCATTAGCACGTGATTGATATTGTTCATAAGATTCACGATACTTATAACTGAAATAAGTACTATAGTAATCATTTATTAATCCTGTAGATTTAAATTTTATTTCAGCATAGTTAGCACCAGATTCACTAATTACAAAGAACCCTGTATTACCCACATCATGAACCATACCATAAACAGGCATAGTAACTCGAGATACAGGTTTAACAGTTATAGCTCTTCTTCCAAAAGTAGGAGAAAGATAACCTGAATCTTCACCATATACTTGTAAATCAAATGAAGCTTTTATTTCAGGGTCTGATTCTAAACTTATCAAAGCACCAGAACCATCAGGTACAAAGACATACCCATCAGCTTCAGAAACTGTAGAACCAAAATATGGAAACAATACAATATTTCTTAAAATAAAGAATTGTTCATCAGATCTCCAAATATTAGGATTATATTCTTCAACAGAATCTCTAGGTATATCAACAACAAGATTTCCATCAATAATACTTACATGAACATCAAATTTAATCATCAATTCAGGATGAGAAAAATCAACTTCAGCAATAAATCCAGTACTGTTATATCTAATCCTTGAACTAGCTACTCTTTCATCACCAGCATAAATACCTTCTTCATATACAGATCTTTCACCTAAATACGATTGAGCAATCGGAGTACTCTCTTTATATAGTCCAATCGAAACACCCGATTTTATAGGGTTTGTAATTGCTTCACTATCCCCACCAAATGAGTCATTAAAATTATAAGAAGAATATACATATCCGTTAGCTTTAACTCTAACAGCTATAGCCAAAGTTTCTTCTTCTAAATATAATTCAATATCGCTATCTTCAGCTACAAATGTAAATGATTCAGGAATCACTTCATCATATACAACTTTTTCTTTTTCTTCAATTTCAATATAAGTATTCGATTCAAATTCGATACCATTTAATGAATTACCATATAAAACTTCATAATCAATTTCATCTGCGGATACTGCTTTAACAAATATAAATAGTCCAACAACAGTTAAGGGAACTACTAAAAACAATAGTATTTTATTCATCATCTTTCAACCATCTCCCTTACTATCTCTGTGGACACAGTAAACATTTGACTGTTTAAGCTATATACAACAAATATAAATATACCCATAATTAACATTGTAAACACGCTTTTAAAGATTATATTAAAAGTCTCACTAACTTCATAGTTATGAATTTCTTTAATCATGAAGAAGAAATAAATAGTAATCCATATTAAAGTAAATGTTAACGGAACATTATAGAAAACTGCTTCTTGATAAGTTAACACATTGCTTAATAAAATAATTATTGGGAAGACAAATAATGCAGGAGTAAAACTCATTGCGGTTGAAACATATACGTTTTTAAATGATCCTTCTCCATCATTAATTAAACAAATAAAGTAATTAGCAACAACCCATAATACAAGCACACTTCCAAGTATTACAATTTCGTACATAATATTAACATTGGTTTTTTCTAAAAATATTATATTCGTTACTTCATAATACATAACAAATATAGCACCAAGTAAGGTATATATAATTGTTGCTGTTTTCACAGACACTCGGTTTTTCCTTTTAATTTGATAATATCCATCAAGTGGATGTTTAATAAACTCAGGAATATAACTAAGCTCATCAAAGGTCTTACTCTTTGTTCTTAGATTCACAAAGTAATTTCTAATCCCTTTAGTGAAATCATATTTTTTATTAAATAATCTAAATATCCATCTCGCAGCAAGCAATAATATAACCACAGAGAATACTGCCTCAAGATTATTTTCCATCCAATCTTGCCTTACTTGCCAATAGGTATTAGAAATACCATCTTTATGAGAAGCAAGAGTATATTCGGCTAATGCTGATTTATAATCATCTTGCCTAATAAAGGCATCACCTAATCCAATATGTGCAAGGTCAAAAACAGTCGCATATTCTAAACTAAAAGTCCAGTTATCTGAGGCTAATTCTTCATCACCATCTTGATAAGCTTGAAGTGCAGTATGAACTGCATTCGCAAATTCAGTTGGTTCATATAATTGTAGTAACTTATTCCCTTGATCAATTACTAATAATCTATCATTAGAATCAATTGCAATACTCTTAGGTAAACTAAGCAATCCTTCTCTATCTATTCCAGCATCACTAACACTAAAACTAAATATTATTCTTCCATTAGAGTCATATTCGTTTATCCATCCAAACTCTTCGATAACTACAACGTTACCATATTCTCCAACCCATAAATCTACAGCTCCAACCCATCCAAGAGATTCACTATTAAAATAGTTTTTCCCGGATACATTATATTTCTTTATAACGTTATCTCTTAAAGTACTTGTAACTGTATACACAAATCCTTTTTCATCAATCGCAACACTACTAACATAGTCAATACTAATTAACGATTCATTTCTTAATTTTTCTTTTTGTACTTCAGTTAATATTAAAGATCTTAACTTATCTATAAAAGGAGTTCTGATTGGGTTACCACCAAAAAAAGTTAAAAACTCTCCTTCAGCATTTAACATAATTAATCCATTACTTGATTGAGCTCCTACAATATACATATTCCCTCTAGCATCAACAACAACCTTTTTAGGTGCAAATAAATATCCTTCTTGGAATACAGGTGCACTAGGTGTTGTTATCACTTGAATAGGTTCGTTTTTCTCTGCGTATATACTAAGTCTAAGCAGCTCATTACCTTCATAATCAGTCGTTACCCAACTAAGAATCTTCCCAATCATTTCAGCTTTATCAATTTTAGTAAAAACTTCTTCACCAGTTAAATAATCTTTAAATACAACTATATCTCTATTGTCTTCAGTTTGTCCAGTTACTTCAACTTCATAAACTGGAGTCCCTATAGGAGTTTCAACTCCATCAATACTTTCATTTAAATAAAATACATCTCCCGTAGATATTTCATTATCTAAATCAACATCATCCATCCACAAGAAATATTTTTGTGTTCTATTAAGTACTTCTTCTCTATCAAACACAAAAATACTATTTCTAAATGAATCAGGAATATAAATCAATTCATCAGAAACAAAAATACTGTTTACTGCATAAAATCCATTATCTAATCCAATTTCAGATTCTTTATACTCAATTACATCAATAAAGTTTAAATCCTTATCATATATAGATACTTTGGCTCTACCACTATCTGTAATATAGATATAATCTTCATGATCAACATAAACGTACTCCAATGTTTTAAAAGACTCACCATCAGCGTTTAATATTTGTCCTGAAGGTGTGTAAGCATCACTAGTTTTGACCATACCGTTTTCATTGTCAGTTGTCCAAGTATAGTAAGGTGTAGAACTCGCAAATACTCTACTACTTGTAGCGATTGCGATAAAAGCTACAACTGTGAATAATAATATTACTGCTACTGCATTATTAAATTTAAATATTCTCATTATTTTATACCACTTGTTGCCATTGATGCCATTACTTTATTTTGCATAAAAACAAATAGAAGTAAATTAGGCACCAACATAA
The DNA here is from genome assembly GCA_022712785.1 of Mycoplasmatota bacterium. Lineage (GTDB taxonomy): Bacteria > Bacillota_I > Bacilli_A > Izemoplasmatales > Izemoplasmataceae > JAFGXW01. The sequence goes on from JAFLJX010000020.1 coordinate 9,396, forward strand.
TTAATTGAGACGCAGCTCCAACACCGGCAGTAACTACGATGTTTCCTTGCTGACTAATTACGGTTGACATATAAAATGGTAATGTTCTTAAAGCTTCAATATCCACAAACAAACTAGATCCCTCTTGATTGGCCCATGATGTTTGAAATACTAAAATTGCCACAGTAACAATTGCTGGTTTTACAAGAGGTAAAGCAATACTCCAGTAAATTCTCCAGTTACCAGCTCCGTCAATTTTAGCAGCTTCAATTAATTCTTTTGGAACATTTGTATCCATAAATTGTTTAATAAGGAATATACCTATTGGCATCGCTAGCAATGGAATAATATGAGCCCAGTAAGTATTGTAAATTCCTAGATTTATTAACACCAAGAACCTTGGAATCATAACAGCTACTGGAACAAACATTAAACTAAATACATTAATTTTATTAAGTAACTCTTTACCTTTAAATTCCAGTTTAGATAATGCATAAGCTGCTGCACTACCAATAATCAATGTTAAGACAATAACTGCCGAAGTAGTTATAACACTATTAAATATATATCTACTAATTGGAATACCAGACTCTCTAGAAAATGTTAAAAGTCGAATAAAGTTTTCTGCAGTAGGTTTTCTAACAAAGAATCTAGGTGGGTAAGCAAATAGTTCACTATATGGTTTGAAAGCATGATTAAACAAGAAGATAAGAGGTAATGCCATAAAACTTGTTAAAGGTAGCAAGAAAGCGTGAAAACGCCATTGATTTAGTTTTAATCTATCCGGATTAAATGTTATACCTGAATTTGCCATAATATCTAACCTCTCTCTCCAAATAGTCTATAAGCTACTTTATTAAACATCAAAACAATAATTAATAAAATAACAGTTACGGCTGATGCATATCCCATTTCAAAACGAGTGAATCCAAAATCATTCGCGTGGTCTACAATCAGCCATCCAGCATACTGTTGTGGAACTCCTCCACCAGCTAGTGCCTGGGCCAGTCCT
>JAFLJX010000021.1 GCA_022712785.1 Mycoplasmatota bacterium
CAAGGTAGCGCGTCTGCCGTTCCGCCACGACCGCATAATAATATTATAACACTATTATGACAGTTTGTTTATATTATTTTATATAATATATTTGTTTTTTAATCTTCACTTTTGCTCTAAAATTTGATACAATTTAAACAGTCTAGGAGTGATAATATGTTAGTTATGATTGGTGCAAGTGCAAGTGGCAAGACTGAGATAGCTAAAATCCTTATTAAGAAATATGGATTTAGTAAATTAGTTACGTATACTACAAGACCAATGAGAGACGGCGAAATTGATGGAGTTGATTACCACTTCATTTCATTGGAAGAATTTGATAAAAAGAAAAAGAAAAGAGAATTTTTAGAATCAGCTCAATACAACAACACTTTTTATGGTTCACCTAAAAAAGGTGCTGATGAAAACAAAGTTATTATTGTAGACCCAAAGGGAGCTAATAGTATCTTTAGAAAAAAGATTCCTAAGACTATTTTTATCTACTTAGAGACTGATCAATTAATAAGACGAGTAAGAATGATGAATAGAGGAGATAAACTTGAAGATGTTGAAACGAGGTTCATCCAGGATAAAAAGCATTTTAGAAAATCAAAATTTACTCATCTAGACCATATAGTTAACACAAGTTCTCATACTTTAGTGGAATTAGCTGAAAAGATATTTACCTTATATAAAAATGATGTTATGGACCAAGACTAGAAAGTTTTGGTTTTTTTATTTCCTTATTGTATAATTGTTTTATAATAAAACTACTCTTGTAAGGATGGTACAGATGGAAAACTTATTGACACTTGGTAATTTTAATTTTGCTGACTTTTATGATAGTTTAACTACAAAAGTATAATATATAATACTGATTTATTATTTACTTTAGGGATTATTGGAGGAAAGTTAAGTTAAACACAGACGCAATAATTCTTCCTCTACTTTTAATATTTTTTACTTTATCAGGCGCAGAACTTAAAGTTCACTTATTATGGAAATAGGTGGTTTGGGATTATATATATATATTAGTTAGATTAATAACAAAATATTTAGCAACCAGTCTTTCATCTAAAGAAATTGGAGAAAGTAAAGAGGTTATAAGATATCTAGGTGTAACACTAATTCCTTAAGGAGGTGTAGCAATTGATATGGCAATCTTAGCTGAATTTAGATTTATCCAACTAGATACCGAGACTAACAGTTCAGTTGCTGAAATAAGTTCTACAATTCTAACTGTAATTCTAGCAGCAACAGTAATAATATAAGATATTTGAAGAAATAATTGTAAAATGGGTATTTGATAAAGCTCATGAAATACCTAAACATGACGAAGAATACTTAGAACATCAACATATACTTTGAAATAGTTTAGGCAGTTCAATATGAACTGCTTTTTTCATTATTTAAAATCATTATAAGGCAGTAAAAGATACTAAGAAAGTAAGCGTTTTTATGGTATGATATTTATAAGTAATTATTTGAGTTATACACTTTGGAGGCATAATATGAATAAAGACATGTTAGATAAGATAAAATTAGAAACATTAAATAAATTCCCTGAATTAAACGATACCCATAAAGGGTTACATGAAAAGGAAGTTAGAGTCGTCTTGAAAAACTGTGATATTATTGATCCTGAAAACATAAACCATTACATTGCAAAAGATGGTTATTTTGGCATTAATAAGGTATTAACAGAAATGTCTCAAGTTGATGTTATAAAGACTATTACTGATTCTGGATTGCGAGGTCGAGGTGGTGGTGGATTCCCTACTGGTAGAAAATGGGATTTTGCTAATAAGACTGTAAATGATACAAAATATATTATTTGTAATGCAGATGAAGGTGATCCAGGTGCATTTATGGATCGTTCAGTTCTTGAAAAAGATCCACATTGTGTATTAGAAGGAATGATAATTGCAGGATTTGCAATAGGTGCACAAACTGGTTTTGTATACGTTAGAGCCGAGTATCCACTAGCTGCTAAAAGATTGCAAATGGCAATAGATGACGCAACGAAGCTGAATATTCTTGGTGAAAACATCTTTGGCAGTGAATTTAATTTCAATATAGAAATTAGATTGGGTGCTGGAGCATTTGTATGTGGTGAAGAAACTGCGCTAATTGCCTCAATCGAAGGTAACAGAGGGATGAGTAAAAATAAACCTCCATTCCCAGCTATAGAAGGATTATATGGTAAACCTACAATTATAAATAATGTGGAAACATTAGCCAATATATCTCAAATTATACTAAATGGCAGTAAATGGTTTAGATCTTTTGGCACAGAGAAATCTCCTGGGACAAAAGTATTTGCCCTTGCTGGAAAAATAAAAAATACAGGACTTATAGAAGTGCCTATGGGAATTACTTTAGGTGAAATTATACATGATATAGGTCGTGGAGTTGGAAATAAAAGAAAATTTAAAGCAGTTTTAACTGGTGGTCCATCAGGTGGATGTTTAACTGAAAAACATCTAAATGAAAAAGTTGATTTTGATACACTAGTTGCTCTTGGTAGTATGATGGGCTCTGGTGGGATGATTGTCTTAGATGACCATGACTGTATGGTTGATATTGCTAAGTTCTATTTAGACTTTAGTGTTGATGAAAGTTGTGGTAAGTGTACTCCTTGTAGAGAAGGAACAATACAACTATATAAAATATTAGAAAAAATAACTGAAGGACAAGGTACCTTAGAAGATTTAGATAAACTTAAAAGACTATCTAACTCTGTTAAAAGAACTTCTTTGTGTGGTCTTGGAATGACTGCACCTAATCCAATTTTATCTACCTTAGAACACTTTTATGATGAATATTTAGCACATGTTACTAACAAAGTATGTCCATCAAATTCTTGCAAAGGATTAATTAACGAATATATAATCCAAGAAAATTGTGTTGGTTGTACTATTTGTGCAACAAGATGTCCTGTTCAGTGTATTACTGGAGAGAGAAAAGGACTTCACGTTATAGATCAAGAAGCTTGTATTCAATGTGGAGAATGTTTCGCGTCATGTAACTTCGATGCGATTATTACTAAGTAGAGGTGAATGCGATGAAAATGATAAATTTAAAGATTAATGATGAAGATATAACTGTTGAGGCTGGGAAAAGCATATTAGATTACTGTATTGCTTTAGGAATTGATATTCCTACTTTTTGCCATGATGAAAGAATAAAATCTGAAGGTTCATGTAGAATGTGTCTTGTAGAAGTGAAAGGAATTAATAAATTACTAACAAGTTGTACTACTCCCGCAACTGATGGGATGGAAATTAAAACTCATTCACCTGAAATTATGGAAGCTAGAAAAGACGTATTAGAATTAACTTGGGCAAGTCATCCAAATGACTGTGTTGTATGTGATGCAAATGGTGACTGTAAACTTCAAGATTACTCATATGAATATAAATTAGATTCAATACCTGAATATGACGGACATAAAAGAAACTTTAGTATTGATGACTCTAATAAATTCTTTTATATAGATCCTGAAAAATGTATATTATGTGGTAAATGTGTATATGTTTGTAAAGATTTACAGGGTGTTGAAGCTTTAGGATTTAATGAACGTGGTCACGAGACATTCGTTTCATTTTCTTTTGATAATGGAATGGAACAATCAAATTGTGTAAGTTGTGGTAACTGTGTTAGTGTTTGTCCAACTGGTGCTTTAATGGAAAAAAGCAAAACTGTTTTCAGAAGTTGGGAAACTAAAAAAACAAGAACTACATGTCCATACTGTGGTGTTGGTTGCCAATTTGACATAGTTACAAAAGGTGAACAAGTTGTTAGAATTGATCCTGCTCCTGGTATTCCAAATGAAGGATTATTGTGTGTTAAAGGTAAATTTGCATATAAATTCATTAACCATAGAGGAAGATTAACAAGTCCTTTAATTAAAGAAAATGGTGAATTTAGAGAAGCTTCTTGGGAAGAAGCTTATGATTTAATTGCTAGTAAGTATACTGAATTAAAAGATAAATATGGATCGGGTACATTTGCTGGTCTTGCTAGTGCTAAATGTACTAATGAAGAAAACTATATGTTCCAAAAGCTATTTCGTGCAGCGATAGGTACAAACAATGTCGATCACTGTGCAAGACTTTGTCATGCATCTACGGTTGCAGGCCTTGCAACTACATTAGGAAGTGGGGCTATGACTAATAGTATTGAAGAAACTAAAAATCACGATGTAATTTTTGTTATTGGATCTAATACAACTGAAACTCATCCAGTAATAGGATCATTCATGAAACAAGCAATTGCTAAAGGATCAAAAATAATAGTTGCAGATCCTCGTGAGATTGAATTAGCTGAAGGTGCAGACGTGTTTTTAAAAATATTACCTGGAACTAATGTGTCTTTATTAAATGCAATGATGAATGTAATATATAATGAGAATTTACATGATACAGACTATATAAATGAAAGAACAGAAAACTTTGAAAGTACTTTGGAAATAATAAAAAATACTAATGTTGAAGTGGCCGCAGAAATTTGTGGAATTGACGCGGAAGACATTAGAAAAGCTGCAAGAATATATGCACATGGAAGCAAAGCTGGTATCTATTATGCAATGGGTATTACTCAACATTCACAAGGAACTAACAACGTTAAAAGTATTGCTAACTTAGCACTAATGTGTGGTAATGTTGGTGTTGAATCTGGCGGAATTAATCCTTTACGCGGACAAAATAATGTACAAGGTGCATGCGACATGGGAGGACTTCCAGATGTATTCCCTGGATATCAGAAAGTGTTTGATGATGTAGCACGTGCTAAATTTGAAAAAGCGTGGGGTGTTAAACTAGATAATAAAGTTGGATTAAGTTTACCTCATGTACTTGACGGTGCCTATGAAGATACAATAAGATTCTTATATATAATGGGTGAAAATCCAGTTGTAAGTGACCCAGATACAACTCATGTTAAGAAATCTTTAGAAAATCTTGATTTTCTAATTGTTCAAGATTTATTTTTAACTGAGACTGCAGAAATAGCGGACCTAGTATTACCTGCTTCATCATACGCAGAAAAAGAAGGAACTTTCACTAATACTGAAAGAAGAGTTCAAATGATTAGACCAGCGATTAAGACAGTTGGAGACAGTAAACCAGATTATTTAATAATTCAAGAAATCATGAATAAAATCGGATATAAACAACCAATACTTACTCCATCAGAAATAATGGATGAAGCAGCATCACTTGCTCCAATCTACGGAGGAGTTAGTTATGATAGAATACAAGAAATTGGATTACAATGGCCAGTTTTAGATAAGAATCATCCCGGTACTAAGTACTTACACAAAGATAAATTTGCACGTGGTCTAGGTTTATTTAGTGAAGTAGAATTTGCTCCAGCTAAAGAGTTACCAGATGATAATTACCCACTCGTATTAACTACAGGTCGTGTACTATATCATTTTCATACAATAACAATGACTGGGAAAAATGATGAAATTAATGAAATAGTTCCTGAAAACTTTATTGAGATTAGTCCGAAAACAGCTGATATATATAAACTAAAACATATGGATCATGCTTCTATTTCTTCAAGACGTGGTAAAACAAAAGCAGTAGTCCACGTCACAGATAAAATTGGTGATGGAGTTATGTTTATGCCGTTCCACTTTGCTGATGGAGCAAATATGTTAACTAATACTGAACTAGATGCAACATGCAATATCCCAGAACTTAAAGTTTGCGCGGTTCAAATTGACGGAAAATTATAGGTGATAAATATGAAAAAATATGTGTCTTGTGAAAAACTAAGAGAATTTAAAATTGAAGTTATTGATAAATACAGGAATGATAAAAGCCCCTTAATGCAAATACTACAAGAATCTCAAAAAAGATATGGGT
>JAFLJX010000022.1 GCA_022712785.1 Mycoplasmatota bacterium
AGATAGAGGTATTATGTTAAACTATTGATGAAGCAGTATATTAAAATAGTATAAAAAAGGTATTACTAAGGAGATAATTATGAAAGTAGAAGCAAACAAAGTAAACGCATTAGTAGTTAAACCAAATCTTGTAGTAACAGTAAGAGATAATGAAGGAAATGATAATGCACTTGTAGTAGCGTACGCAGGAAACTGTAGTTATGACCCACCAATGATTATGATGGGTATAGTCCCAAGTAGATATTCACATCACATGATAAAAGAAAATGGAAGTTTTGTAGTTCATTTACTGGATGAATCACAGACAGAACTATATGAATGTTGTGGATCTAAAAGTGGTAGGGATAGTGATAAGTTAAAAGACTATGGAGTTGAGTTAACTGACGGTGTAAAAGTTAATGCAGGAGTTATTACTAAGTGCCCTGTAGCTATTGAATGTACTGTAGTAGATTCAATAATGACTGGTTCACATGAAATGTTTATTGGTAAAGTAGAATACGTTCATGCTGAAAAGGAATCGCTTCTTGAAGATGGGAAAATTGATTTATCAAAACTTAATTTAATGTAATATAAAGAATTTACATTTTGTGCTAAGGATTGTTGTTTAATAGAATAAAGAGAAATACTGAGACGTTGAAATTAAATAAATTATGATATCTTTTTATTTTGTTTTTCTTTATATAGAAATATTAACTTTTAGCCTTTAATAAAGATGATTTTAGAACACTAAAACTAAATTTATTGAATACTTAAAGAACGAGTAATATATGAGTGGAAGAATATGGAGTTGGTACTTATATCAAAATGATATTAATGTTTAAGTAAACGATAAAATTTTAATTATTATGGTTCATCGGTATATAAATGTATTAGGAATTAAATTCAGACAAAGAAAAAGAGATAAAATCTCCATAATGAGTTTTTATCTCTTTTCTTATTACCTTAGTTTTTAAGTGCCTTCTGTTTTTGTTCCTTCTTTGTTTTGGTTATATAATCAAATTGCATTCAATTCAGATATGCCATATTTGTTTGAAACGGCCTATCTGCTAGTTTTATTTTCTATCATGGCTATAGTTTTTATCAAGTTTATAAGGAAAACAAAGATTTAGAGGAAAAATCCTCCCCCTAGAAAAGGGAACTATAACCCTTGGTGGGGCTCTTCACTAGGAGTACACGTATACGGGTAAACTTCGGGGACTATATTCTCCACCATTTGACACCGTTACCGAGGATTTATTGAGTATTATTATACTTTATATGGATTCTCGGTTTTTGTATACTCAAAAAATGCTTGAAAAGCTGTATATTTCGATGATATTGAAAATATGCATTCCTTATTGTCTCAAGGGTTTAGTTCAAAACTCGGAAATTGCACATTTAGATTTTTTGGATAAATCGCTTTTTGAAGTTGCTAGAAGTGGGTTAGAGATGATAAATTTCATCATTTCGAACCTGAAACCAAAATACGTACTATAAATAGTTTTGAGGCAGTAGAGGTAGTGGGAGAAATGTGGTATAATACTTATAGTTTCTAGGAAGGAGGAATAGTATGAATAGAATAAAAAATAGAGTTTCAAACACTATGATGTTATCTTTGCTTTTATTTATGATGTTAAGGCAATTACTTTTATATACGAATATTAATATTTTGCAAACATCGAGTTTCACAAACGATATTTCATTTATTTTAATTATCTGCATTTTAACTTTATTTATATCCGTAACAGTTATCTATTTACCTATTTTATTCATAACAAAAGTAAGTATTAATTTACCTACTTTGAGATTAAATATTCCTTGTCAAAGAATACTAATTTACAATTATCAAAGATTAACTGATAATCATAATATTTATCAGTTATACAATGTTGTTCGTTGCTAAAATTTGCTTGTTTAACTACAAATAAAAAATAACAACGAAAGGGAAAAAATGAAAACATTAAATATTTATACATTTATAACAATGTTTATATTATATGCGTTAACATTCGCAATGGAACCATTAAGAGTTGAGAGCATATATATAAGAAATGTCTCATTATTTATTATTATAGGTGTTTTTGCCTATGGAGTTATAAATCAAATTGCAAAGTTTACTATTGAGTCTATGAATTTAAAAGGAATTAAAGAAACTTTAGTTTACAGTTTGAAAGTCCTTGTTTTTGCTACAATTTTATTGCTTACGAGCACATTACAAATCAACTTTATGCAGTATAAAAATATACCTATCTCAAAAGGATGCTCGTTTTACGATGCATACGAGAATCCTATTTATGAGAATCAATTCAATACTGGTTGCGCAAATATCGAGTATATTGTAAAAACTAAGGATTATTTAGAGTTCAATATTGAGGAGTCATACTCTTTTATTAGTAGAGTGCCATTTAGATTTGATCAAGAAGATAATGAGTCATATGAAAATGTATTTCTTGTTAATAAGTCTTTAATAACGACAAAAATCACATATGATGATGAACATAAAATTCTTGAGTCTGAAGTAATTAGAACTTCTTTGTTTACTGCAGATGCAGATGTTCGTGGAAGTAGTTTCTACAGCACAATCCGTACAATTACAAAAAATTCATATGGAGAACAGTTCGAACAAGTTATTCAAAAAGGATATGTAGTCTTTGAAAGTAACACATCGGATACGTATATACTTGAACATGCTGATTTGTCTGATGTTGAATATTCTACAATTCGATATTATCAAGTTGATCTAAATGGTAACTCATATGAAATTTATAAAGAATATACCAAGGATGATGAACTTGTTACTGATCTTTATGTTACGGTAACTGAGGAAAGAGATAGTTATACTGTAAGAGAAGTAAATAGTATTGTGGATCGTGTAGTTACAACGAAATATACGAAAGAAGGTGAGCAAGTACTTGCTGGAAATGCGATTGAATTTGAAGATGAATTAACGAAAATCTCCAAAATATACTCTTTGCATAACGAGTACGGGATGATAATCATTGATTCGAGGTCAAGTATAGGAATTAACGAATTTAACTTTATAAGCACTAGTAACAGGAATTACTATGTTCGAAAATTTGAATATACTTATACGAATAGCACATATACAGATTATTATTACTATGAGTTTCATGAAACAGATAATGGTCTATATTTAGAAGTGCTAGATTTTAATGATATTTCACTATATGATTACTTGTTTAATAAGGATTATTATGATAAATATTATAATCAACCTGGACATTTTAAAGGTAGTTATCTTAATCAAGAAGCAACTTCAATATTCGATATATCTTATGACTTTGAAGATTTAATATATACAGAACCAATTTATATTGACTAATAAAACCACACTTGAATACACAATCATGAACTGCACTACATACTTGGACATAGGAAACTATAAAAGAGGAATGGTGCAGTTTTTAGCGACAAAATGTATAATAAATATCAAGAGCGTGTAAAAAACACGTAAAAAGTGGGGGTCTAGATTTTTGGTATATATTCCCGTGGTGGAGATACTCCACCACCACAAGTATCCGCTTCCAGATACGGGTAAACTTCGGGGACTATATTCTCCACCATTTCGCCCCGTATACCGAGAATTTAGTAGTTTCCCTTACTGCGATATTCTCGGTTTTTTGATATTTTAAAAGCATCGCTTTTTGAGCACTTCTCACCCCAAAAAACCCCGTAAAACATGTTTTCTAAGGGTTTTTTCTTGCATGGGAAGTGGGGTCGAAGCGCAAAATGAAGCCAATTTCAACCTGAAACCAAATATGTATCATGATTTCATTTTTAAGGTAGTAGAGGGAATATGGGGTATATTTATTCTACTTTGATATATAATTTGCTTTTAATTCAATAAACAACAAATCGATGCTTTAGATTGGATAATTGACATTATGGTAATCCAAATCTATTATAAGAGTTAGTATCCTTTTATTGATGAAATGCTTTTCAAACTTTATTAAATGATCAATTTGATATATAATAGTAACAGAAACAATTATATTATCTTATTCGATTACAATTATAAGAAATTAATACATGAATGAAATTTAAAGGGGTGAGGATATGAAAGAAAATAGATTGTTATACTTATCAATTTCAGTAATGTTTTTATCCTTGCTTATTTTTCAGTTAATTCATTTCATTCAAATAGACAGAGTGTATATTAGTGCATTTGATTATCAATCTTTATGGTATGTTCCATATACTTTGGGTTTACTAATTGCTGCTACTTTAATAATTTATGTGTTACCAGTTTTGTTTGTAGTTGAAGTTCTTTTATTGTTTATAATATTTAGGAGAACCTATCATTTCATTTTAATTAGAAAAAGCTTAAAGAATTTTTATGTATCATTTATTCAGATAGAATCTGTTTTTTTCAAGTTACAGGTTATCCGTTGTTGATTTCATTGTTTTTATAGAACATCTTAAAAGCAATGAAAGGAGATTAGAATATTAAAAGATTATTATATATGTTTTTTACATGGTTATTATTATTGTTGGGTACAATAGGTACCTGGTTTTTACCAAAGTATAATCAATTATTTTTTATAACAAAACATACACTTACATTTGTAACTTTGGGGTTACTTGTTGTGTTTATCATTATAATGATTTATAAGAAGATACGACATAGCAATCAAATTGTATTTTCTAGAAAGAAAGTGAACATACTTCAATTATCAACAGCATTTACCATTGGGGTATTGCTAGTTATCATAGCTTTTCAGCAGAATAATTACATTGATGAATGGGAGACACCTCCGGTTCAAATGTGTTATTATTATGATGAATACGGTAATTACATTCATGGATCTAGGATGAGTTATAATTGTCCCACACCAAATATAATACAAGACGATGGAAGTATCTTGATTATGGAGTTTGAATATCACTTTATAGGCGAAAGAGATGATAGATATAGTGGAGGTTCAAGTGTTATTGGTGGTTTCCCATATACTCGTGTTGATGATGGTTTTGCAATGGTTAGAGTGGAGTTGCATTATAGTGAAAATGGTGTTATTGAATATCAAAGATATCAAGAAGTTATAAATTACATTCAGTTAGCATATTCAAGAGATGAATCTATTTTAAAATGGGACAACCAATTTACTATTGAGAATGAATTGAAAGTAACTAATTATTTTGAATTTGAAATGGTTACTGATTATTTAAATGGGGAAATTATACAATCAAAAAACGAGTACATTTTGCGTGATCAAATTGGTGAGTTTTCAAACTTAGAAGATTACATGTATTACGATTTTGATGAAAGTGAGCCAACTTATGATTCAGTATTAAGAGTTTATTACGAAGAAGAAGATAATAAAATAATATATCAAGTTTATATAGATCAACCATATCGAGATTTAATTGGAGAAACTGTAGCATATGAAGGAGTTGTATCTAAAATTGGAAATGAAATTAATTTTGATTTTCGATGGACAGATGAGCAACTGAATCCTAATATTGAGCCTTTTAGAGAGATAAGTGACGTATATTTGATAGTAGACGATAAAATCTCGAATCGTATAAAGACTAGAATGGGCTACTATTATGATTATTCTTATGAATATATTGAAGAATTTGGAATCAATGTTACTTTGGGAGAAGTGATTACTTCAGAATTTGTTAATAGCACTAGTTCTGGGTATCACTCAGACCTTATTAAATACAACAATTCCTATTATTTTAATGGTAAATATCAGCAATATGTTATATCCCAACAAGAATATGGATTTCTTCTAAGGCAATATTATAATGATGGCGTTAAGTCAGACGAGAAACCATACGTAGACTCTGGTGAACTAGAATCTTTTGCTATTTCGATAGATTATAGAATTTTACGCTCACAAGATCTATTTTATGATGAGCAGCCAATTTTTTCAGTTAATCCCATAATTAAATATTTCTTGATTCATTAAACTAGAGGTGCTATTATGGCACCTCTTTAATTATTTGAAGAATTCCTGAAGAAAACAGTTAGAATCTGAAATTGAAAAAGGCATTTTAGACATTTATTGAGGTTGTAGAGGTAGTGGGGGGTAATTTTAGAGTGGGACAAGCTGATCCATATAAAAATACCTCCAAAAGTCTACTATAAATAATTACTCATAATCTTGCTAGATTACTTCTTTTTTATAGTGTCTTCTTTAGAGGTATCATATCATTGTACCTAAATATGTCTTCATATCTATTTATAATTAGTCATGATATATAACACTAATAAATAATTACTTAAACTCTGAGTAAGATCCCGATAACTAGGGGCGGAAGAGAAAACAAGACACATTCAATACAATTAAACACTCAATTAGAATACCATTTAAAGTGTAACAGAAAGGTTATTATAGTTAATTTAATATAAATTAATTATATAAGGTGAAATGATGAAGAGGTTTTTTAACTTTATTCTGATATTTATTTTAATACTATTTTTGAGTTCCTGTAAAAATAATATAGAAAATGTATCTAGTATCGAAAATGATATTCCTATAGGAATATCGTTCCCTCCTATTGGTACTGTTGAACATTTAGAGTTTGGTGTAAAACATCTTAATACACTTAATATAAAAAAGATTAAACTTGAAGTTAACTGGAATCTAATAGAAAAAGAAGAAGGAGTTTATAGTTGGAAAAATTTAGACTATAGAATAAACTATTTTAATGAACATAATATTGAAATATTTTTAATGGTTTCAGTCTTACTACCAGATGTATATAGTAATGATGATATGAAAGAAATAACCACAAATCAAACGCAACAATTTTCAAACTTTATAACCGCACTAATCACAAGATATGGAGATAACATTACCAAATTTCAATTTGGTAATGAATGGGATAGTGAAAATATTGGATATCATGAAGATATAAATGAATTTATCAAATTAAATAATGTAGTATATACAATAACAAAATCAATTAATCCTGACATTGATATTGTCTTGGGTGGAATTACGAGAGCATATCCGTTATATATTCTTTTAAATAATGGGATAGAAATAGAAAGTTCAACAAGGCATTTAATTAATTTTGAAGAACATAAGACGAAATTTATGAATGACATGTCAGAAAGAATAATCAACGGGTTAGAAGAAGATATACTAAATGTATTTAATAATGCTCTATACGATATTGTTGATATTCATTTATACGACGATGTAGAACTCTTTAGCGATATTATTAGTTATGTTGAAGGTATCACTGATAAACCAATACTAGTATCAGAATTAGGAGCACCTAATCCAAGGTATGAAGTATACACAGAAGAATATCACTTAGAAAGAATGAAACTAGCTCTAATAACACTTTCCAAATTAGATATTCTTGAGATATATCACTTTAGCCTAGTTGATCATGATGCTTACCACGCAAATAATGGTCTTTTAGATAGCCAGGGTCATGAGAAATTAGTATATTATCTATATAAAAATATGATAAAAACAGATGACTTACTACCAAGTAATTAGATATTTCTATGAAGGTTTGAAAGAAGAAAATTAAGACTAATAAAAAAATGAAATACAGTGTAGCATAGCTATACACTTGCTATTGTTACTAAGTTACTATATGTATAAGTGAATAGAGATTCAAATCTTATTTATCTATAGGAAATGAAGGAAAAATAATGAATCTATAACAAGTTAAGTTGTAGATTCATTTTTAAACTAAAGTTCTCAATCTTCAGCTTTATATTCTCATATTGTAGTTGTTCTTGCTCTGTTAGATCCTATTTTTTTTGTAACTTTACCAATGGATTTCATGGCTTTACACAATTCTCTAAATATGCCACCTTCATTTGCGGATTAGAACTGATATAATCTTTTCTTATCCACATAATTCCCTTGGTCCAATAACCTCATTAAGAAACGACTAGAACCTGACTACTCCTAGACTTTCAAAAAAGGTGTAGCGGTATTACATAACGAACAAAAATGCATTATTGCAATAAATGGTATTGTATAACGAACAAAAACACATTATTGCAATAAACGGTATTGTATAACGAACAAAATATGATGTTATACATACAAGAGGTGATTATCATGATTAAAAGAGACTTATATTTAAATCAAATAAGATATCAGTTAACTGTACTATTAGTATCATCATAGATTTGAATGTTAATTTAGAATGCCATATATATGACTATTGTGAAATGAATTACTATTGATAGGATTATACTAATAAACTACAATTAAGAGTCCTAAATTATAATATAATAATAAAACCATAATTTATTATCAATTAGTGGTATAATTGAAATGATTCTAAATAGAGCATGTTAAGAAGGGAAGAAATAAGATGATTGAATATAGATACGATACACAGTTATTAATTGAAGGTGATGATTTAGATACGGTAAAGATCGTAGCGTATTTTAATACAAATTTTGATGGAGATAGCGCAGTAATTGTAGGTGATGATGAAATTGTAAAAATTCATTATCATACTAATGAACCTTGGCAAGTACTAGAATACTGTAGTTCTATAGGTGAGATTTTCGATATTGTTGTTGAGGACATGGATCGACAATCACGAGGATTACAAGGATAATACAAAAAAATAAAAGAGGAGAACAAATATGGATTGGATTAATAAAAAAGAAGAATTTACAGTAATTGATGTAAGAAAATTAGAAACTAATTTCTTACCTGGGTTACTTATTAAAGCAGAAAACACTAATTTAGGAAATGGTCTTTGTGTTATACAAAGTTTTGAACCAAAACCACTATACGGTGCTTTAGCAAAGTTAGGCTTTGAGAATTATACAGAAAAAAAATCAGACAACGAATATTATGTCTATTTTTGTAAAACTAAAGATGGTAACAATAAAAAAACTGATATGCCTTTCAAACCTACAGCTATACTAAATTTTAAGATTATCGATGATGATTTAGCCGAAAACGCGATGAACTTTTGGGATATGACTTGGAATAAAGAAAATCCAGCAATTGCACTAGAAACTAAATTATTACTATCTTTAAGTAATGCTTTAGGTGCAAGAAGATTTAGACAAGCTACTAGAGAATTGATTAAAGCTTATTCTTTAGGAGTAGAAACCGCAGTTTTTGATGAATTGTTATCTTTATGTGCTTGGAATCAAGGATATGGTTTCTTTGCTTCTGAAGTTGGAACATCAGTTTTATTTCAAGTATACAAATTTATTAAAAAACAAGAAGACAATCAAAAATCTAGAAAAGAAATCATAAAAGAAATTATGGTAAAGTTTGGTGAAGAACACCCTGGAGTTGGGACTGTAACTAGATTATAATAAGTAATCAATTTTAATAGTATGCAAAAACTAAAAATTTGAATTTTAAGTTATTATATCTATGCTCAAACTGAGACAAAATGAAAATAAAATAAGTAGTAACTATAAATGTTACAACGACTAAATTGATAGGATGCTAGTAGACACAAAATTACATGTGTTTATTAGCATTTTTTTACTTGAAAATAAAGGATTGTCTAGGAACTAAAGAACCTAATAACAGTAAATTACAGACAATTACTTGATTTAAATAAAGCTTATCAAATATATAAATATATGATAAAATTTAAACAACAACAATAATCTCTAAATCATTATTTTTATACTATAAAAGTGAATGTTAAACAAACTTAACTTCTATTTGAATAAGATGTTAACGAGAAGGGGTTTAAAAAGTGTTTCTTTATGTTTGTATTTTAAAGAAATGCAATTCCATTACATAAAACATTAGGATATAGAAAACAATATGTTGTATTGAAAGTATGTATTCACTAAAAGATATATGATTTAAATGGAGAATAATTAGAAAATTAAAAGAGCGGAGGCGGATTGCATGGATAAAGTAAATGGAAATGGAATAGAATTAGCTTACAAAACAGTGGGGTCAGGGAAACCCATAGTGTTACTACATGGAAATAGTGGAACCCATAAAGATATGGAATTATTTGAAAAGGAATTAAGTAAAACTCATCAAGTAGTTACATTTGATCTTAGAGGACATGGATTAAGCGATAAAGGTGAGAAAAAGTACACTATAAAATTATTAGCTTTGGATATCCTTTCAGCTTGTGAGACTCTTGGGATTACACATTGTGATATGATTGGATATAGTGATGGAGGGAACGTATTACTTACAATTAATACTCTACAACCTAATTTTGTAATTAAATCAGTGGCAGTATCCCCAAACTACTCAGTATTTGGTATGAAAACAATGTGGATTATAATTTTAAATATTATCTATATTTTCTCATCTTTTTGGAAGATATTTAAAACATCTTATGGTGGGCTAAATAGTAAAATGAGACTTATGGTAAGGGACTATAAATTGAGCCCTAGTGAACTTGAATCAATTACTTCTAGTACTTTGATTATTGAAGCAGAAAAAGACATGATAAAACATAAACATCTAGTAAATCTTAGTAGCTTGATTCCTTCATCAGAATTGTCAATGGTAAAGGGGACAACACATTTTACAATTACTAAAAGTGAAGAAACAATAGCAATAATAAAAAAATTCATATTGTATGATTCAGCATCTATAATCGAATGATTCAAGAGACATCAAGATGTTTTAGTTGCTAAAGAATATTGACAAAATTCACTTTACGCATTATACTTTAGTTGCTAAACTAAATTGAATGGAGTGATTGAAATGATAACTACTGATAAGTGCAATACTGATTCTTATAAAATTGCACTAATATATTTTTCAGCAACAGGAAATACAAAGAAGATTGCGAATAAGATAGGAGACTATTTAAAAAAACAGGATGTTTCTGTTACAAAGATTGATATTACGTCTCATGAAAGTAAAAGAGATGAGATATCAATCAGTGAATATGATGCCTTTATATTTGGATTTCCAATTTATTCATTAAGAGCACCTCGTATCTGTCGAGAGTGGATTGAGCAACTAGACGGTGAAGGAAAAAAATGCTCGGTATTTTTCACCTATGGTGGTTTTGGAAAAGCACCTGCTCATTACTTTATAAAAGAATTGCTTTGTAAACGCAATTTTACCCTTGTTTCCACTGCAGAATTTGTGGCGAAACATACATTTAACATTTCTGGCTGGCAATCTGCAGAAGGACGTCCAAACCAATCTGATTTTAAGGTTGCAGAGGAATATGTCAACAAAACTATAAAAAGATTTACGGGTGAGGATTCGAATGTAATTAGTGATTTTAATAAACCAATGTATCCCGCAGAACAGCTGGATATGGCAGAGAAGTACAGGTTTACGGCAATAACGCAACTTCCAACCAGAGACGGCATGGATTGTTCCATGTGTAAATTGTGTGAGAAACTTTGCCCAACAAACGCCTTTGATGCTACAAGTGGGATTGCAGACCCTGCATCTTGTATAGCATGTTTCAGATGTATCGCAAACTGTCCAGATAATATTTTACATACAAACGATATTTCAGATTCGTGGGATAAAAAGTTAAAAATGCACAACACAACAAAAGAAGAAATTGATCAGATGGAAAGCAAAATATATCTGTAATTACGATAAGGAGTTTTTTAAATGGATGATTACCAGAAGATAATTGTAAAAACGACCGCCTTGCAATATAAGATTAATTATAATGATAAAATGCCCAGAAGTTTTGGAACTTCTGAACTATTGTATCAATCTGAAATTCACTTCATCGATGCCATAGGAATCGATAGTGAAATAAATGCCACTCAGCTATCCAAAAAACTAAGTATATCAAACGGAGCTATAACTCAGGTAGCGGATAAACTGGTTAAGAAAAAAATGATGGAAAAGTATAAAAAAGAATCAAACAAAAAGGAAATTTATTTCAGGCTGACTGCTAAAGGGGCAGTTGCCTATGAAAGTCATAAAAACTTTCACCAAGAAATAAACGAAAAAACAATTGCTTATTTAAAGAGCTTAAGTCCAGAACAAATTGAAGGTATATTGGGCTACATTACAATAGCTGATGAAACCTTACCAAGTCTTTCACTAAATAAATAGCATTATATTTTCGTGTATATGATTAATAAACAATAAGCATTTTCTTATTGATTCGATATTTTCTCGTATTATAAGAAGCAGTAACTCATGATAAACATACTACAACAAAACCATATATGGTTTTGTTGTAGTTTTAAGTTTGACTCCAAGTATTTTGTAGAACATAAAATCTATCTTTGATAATGAACTGGAAAATTAAAATAGATAATATTTAAAAAAATGATTATTAATCTTGACAATGAATTTGGCATAAGTTAAAGTAAATTGTTATCTCTATTTAACATTTAAACTAGATAATGAGAATTACTCCCATGATGTATTGTCTTTGGGATGATTTAAGAAATGAGGTTCTTCTTGAACCTCAAAAAAATAGTTACATGGTTAGCCTATGCTAACCTACTATAGAGAATAGAAACATACATAAAATACAGGAGGTTTAACAGAATGAAAAAAAAGAATAAATCAATTTTAAAAAGATTTTATCCTTATATGGGTAAAAAGAAAGTATTAGTTCCACTATCTCTCATATTATCAGGGCTTTCAGCAATACTAAACATTGTACCTTTTGTATTGATATGGTACATAGCTCGTGATCTATTACTTAATGCTCAGTCTATTGATGCATCTAGTGTAAGTACTTATGCATGGCTTGCTTTTGCAAGCGCAATGGCAGGTGTTATAATATATTTCCTCGCCCTTATGAGTTCACATCTAGCTGCTTTTCATGTTGAGGTTGGAATGCAGAAAGTAGGAATGGAAAAAATAATATCTATGCCACTAGGGTTCTTTGACAAACATTCAAGTGGGAAAATGCGAAAAATAGTAAATGATGGAGCTGGAACAACACATACTTTTTTAGCCCATCAGTTACCGGATATGGCAGGTAGTGTTATTTCTCCTGTTATTCTTATTTTATTAATTCTTTTAGTTGATTGGAGAATGGGAGTTGTTTCACTTGTTCCAATTATCATAGGATTCATCACTATGTCATTTATGACTAGTAGTAAGGGTATAGATTTCCAAAAAAAATATTTTGATGCTTTAGAGGAAATGAGTTCAGAATCTGTTGAATATGTTCGTGGAATTCCAGTTGTAAAAACATTTGGACAAACTATTTTCTCTTTTAAAAGATTCTATAATAGTATTACTAACTATAAAAAGATGGTTCACGCGTACACACTTCTTTGGCAAAAACCAATGTCTTTTTATGTTATTATCATGCAGTCAGCTGCATTCTTCTTAATTCCAATCTCTATATTATTAATTGGAAGAGGAGCCAGTCTGCCATTAGTACTCGCAGATTTTATCTTCTATTTACTTATATCACCAATTTTTACAATGCTTTTATTAAAATCTATGCTTTTTAGACAAAATAGTATGATTGCAAAACAAGCAATTGATCGACTTGATAATCTTTTAGAATATCCAAGTATGAATTATAGTCATAATGCAAAGAATATTAGAACTCAGAGTTTAGAATTTAAAAACGTATCTTTTTCATATGATAGCACGGATAGATTAGCTGTTGATTCAATAAACTTTAAGGTAAATGAAGGTGAAACAGTTGCACTTGTAGGTTCATCAGGAGGAGGTAAAACAACAATAGCTCGTCTTGCAGCACGCTTCTGGGATGTACTAGAAGGTGAAGTGTTAGTAGGAGGTGTTAATGTTAAGGATGTTTCTAAAAAAGAACTTATGGACAATATCTCATTTGTTTTTCAAAGTACTAAGTTATTCAAAGGTTCTTTGAGAGAGAATATTGTTTTTGGTAAGGAAAATATAACAGAAGAAGAAATAAATAAAGCAATTGATTATTCCCAATCAAGAGATATTATTAAAAATCTTCCTGAGGGGATTAATACTGTTATCGGTTCAAAAGGAACTTACCTTTCAGGTGGAGAACAGCAGCGAATTGCACTTGCAAGAGCATTCGTTAAGAACTCTCCAATAGTTCTTCTAGATGAAGCTACAGCATTCGCAGATCCTGAGAATGAGCATTTAATTCAAAAAGCACTTAAAGATCTTAGCTATGGTAAAACAACACTTATAATTGCTCATCGCTTAACTAGTGTAAAAGACGTTGATAAAATTATAGTTCTTGAGAATGGTAAAATTGCTGAGCAAGGTTCACATAAAGAATTAATAAACAAAGATGGGCTATATAAAAAAATGTGGGATGAATATCAAAAAACAGTTGCCTGGAAAATTATCAATAAAAAAGATGCTGTAAAAGGAGGACAATATGTTTAAATACTTTCAAAACAAATATGCATTATCGGATAAAGGAACAAAACACTTCATAAAATCTATATATTGGACTATATTTTTAGATCTTAGTTTTATGATACCTGTTGTATTTGGATTTAAATTTTTAGATGAACAAATGAGTTTATTATTAGGGGAATCAACTAGTACAGGAAGTAGTATTATGTATTACGTTATTGCAGCGTTAATCTCCTTAATAATAATGTTTGTAATCGCATATTTTCAGTACAATTCTACCTACACTAAAATTTATGAAGAAAGTGCTTGGAGAAGAATTAGCTTAGCTGAAACACTAAGAAAATTACCATTAGCTTTTTTCGGTAAAAAAGACATTTCAGATCTTAGTTCTACAATAATGGAAGATACAACACAAATAGAACAGCTTTTCTCTCACGCAATTCCCCAGATTTATGCAGCAGTAACAACGATGTTACTTATGGGTGTTATGATGTTTGCGTATAATTGGGAAATGTCTCTAGCTGTATTTTGGGTTGTTCCAGTTGCAATACTAGTGTTTTATTTGTCGAGAAAATTCCAAAACAAAACACATTCAAAATTGTATCATGCTAAAAGAGATATCTCTGATAAAATTCAAGAAGGTCTTGATTCAATTTATGAGATTAAATCATATAATAGAGAAGAAACATATACAAAGACATTGAATTCAAAATTAGATACTTACGAAAAGGAATTAGTTAGTGGGGAATTATTAATTGGTGCTTTAATTAATTTCTCGTCTGTATTATTAAGACTTGGACTCCCAAGTGTTATATTAACTGGTGCTTATCTTTTAGCTGCTGGGTCTATAAGTGTATTTACTTATCTTGTATTCCTTGTTGTAACATCACGTATCTATAATCCAATTATGGAGAGTTTAGAGAACTTTGCGGCACTATTATATTTAAAAGTACGTATTGAACGTATGAAAGATATGGATGAAATGCCAAGACAAGAAGGTAAAACCGATTTTGCACCTAAAAACTATGATATTAAATTTAATAATGTTGATTTTTCTTATCAAGTTGGAGTACAGACATTGAAAAATA
>JAFLJX010000023.1 GCA_022712785.1 Mycoplasmatota bacterium
ACATGGATAGATTAGACACTAAACGTACTAAAATAATTATTCCAGACAGTGCTCATGGTACAAATCCAGCAAGTGCAACAATTGTCGGATTTGAGTGTGTTGAAGTTGTATCAAATCTTGATGGAACTGTAAACATGGAAAGTTTAAAATCAGTATTAAGTGATGAAATAGCTGGAATTATGCTTACTAATCCAAACACAGCTGGTGTATTTGAAAAAGATATACTTGAAATAGCAAAGCTAGTTCATGATGTTGGTGGATTATTATATTACGATGGAGCAAACCTTAATCCAATACTAGGTTTAGCACGTCCTGGAGATATGGGATTTGATATTATGCATATCAATCTTCATAAAACATTCTCAACACCTCACGGTGGTGGAGGACCTGGTTCAGGACCAGTTGGAGTAGTTGAACATTTAGTAAAATATTTACCAAGTCCAGTTATTAAAAAACAAGGTGATCAATATGTAATTGAAGATTCAAATGAAACTTCAATAGGGCAAGTTACTCACTTTTACGGAAACATTGGTGTGATTATTAAAGCCTATACTTACCTATTAACTATTGGTAAAGAAAATATGGCAAATATTGGTAGATTTAGTGTGTTAAATGCTAACTACATAAAAGAATCACTAAAAACTGATTACTTACTACCTATCAAAGGTATATGTAAACATGAGTTTGTATTTGATGGTTTAATTGATAAATCTCATCATGTAACTACACTAGATGTAGCGAAAAGATTACTTGACTATGACGTTCATCCTCCAACAATATATTTCCCATTAACATTTAAAGAATCATTAATGATAGAACCACCTGAAACTGAAAGTAAAGCAACAATTGATGACTTCATTGAAGTAATGAGAACTGTTGCTGAGGAAGCAAGAGTTAACCCAGAACTTGTTAAAGGTGCACCTTACAATACAGTAGTTAAAAGATTAGATGAAGCAACAGCCGCAAGAAAGCCACTAGTTAAATATAGTGATCTCTTAGAATGAAAGATTTAGTAATCATTGGTGCTGGTCCAGGTGGATTCGATACTGCGATTCATGCAAAAGAACATGGACTAAATGTTACATTAATCGAAAAGCACAAAGTTGGAGGTACATGTTTAAATTATGGGTGTATTCCAACTAAAACTTTATACCACAATGCAAAAACTATTAAAAATATGAAAGACCTTTCTGTTTTTGGTGTTGAAGTTGAAGATTTTAAAGTTAACTACGAAACAATAAAACTACGTAAAGAAACTATAGTGTCAAATCAAATTAATAATATTTTAACTTCAATTAAGAAACTAGGTATTGAACTTATAGAGGGAGAAGCACAAATTGTGTCACCTACAAAAGTTTTAGTAAATGGTGAGATAATAGAAACTAAGAATATTATTATAGCTACAGGTTCAGTACCAAAACGTATTCCATTTGAAGGTGATGATTTTGATATCGTTCATGATTCAGAAGATATCTTAAGTTTAAAAACATTCCCTAAAAAGATGGTAGTAATTGGTGCTGGGGTTATTGGATGTGAAATGGCAACTATCTTTAATCATTTTGACTGTGAAGTTACATTGGTTGAATATTTAGATGAAATCTTACCTCCATTAGATAAAGATATTAAAAAACGCGCTCGAAACTTATTTAAGCGTAGTGGACTTTCTATTTATACTAAGTCAGCATTGAAGAAAGTTATCAAAAAAGATGATAAATATTATGCAGTTATTGAGAGTAAAGGTAAGATGTTAGAAATTGAAACTGATTACGTATTACTCGCAACAGGACGTGCTCCTTACTTTGGTAACTTAGAACTTGATAAGCTTGGAATTGAATACAATAATTTTGGAATAAAAGTTAATAGAAACTTTGAAACTAGTGTTAAAGGTATATACGCAATTGGTGACGTTACTGGTATTCTAATGCTTGCTCATAAGGCGACATATGATGGATATAAGGTAGTTTCTCGCCTTTTAGGTAAAGATATGAATATTAACTTCAATCAAGTACCTAGCGTTGTATTTAGCTTTCCTGAGATATCAAGTGTTGGTGTAACTGAACAAGAACTTGTTGGAACTGAATACAGAACAAATAAATACTTATTTAAGACAAATGCTAAAGCTGAATGTTTAAATGAAACTGATGGGTTTATTAAAATGATAGTTGATGAAGATGATATTTTAGTTGGTGCTCATATAATAGGTGCTCATGCATCAGATTTAATTCATGAATTAAGTACTATTATGTATAAAAAAATAAATATTTATGAATATCAAAACATAATACATGCTCATCCTACAATAAGTGAAGTAGTAGGGGAATGCATTAAGAAATTTTAATTAAATGAAGCTGTAGATAATTTAATCTTCTAAGGTTTATTAATCTACAGCTTTTCTTCTGTGAAAAAGTTGAAAAGTCATAAATCTTACAAAAAAATTAAAACCATGGCAAAAAAAGCATTGTAAAGCCTTTTAATATTGCTTATCAAGTATTTTTATGATAAAATTATAAATAGAAAGTTTCTTAAGAATAATACAATATATTTAATAAATATATATTTACGATATGGAGGATATACTATGAAAAAAATATTTATACTTTTAGGGGTAATACTAATAGGGATCACATTATCAGCATGTAATGGCTCTGGAAATATTACAATTCCAAGTTATACAGGAGTTTCAATAGATTCAAGTGCACCTGAAGCAGGTGGACAACTTGTTACTTTTTATAAACCAAAAAATGATGTAGCGAAGGTTGAAGTGGCTATTAATAACCCTTCAGACGTTCCAATTACTTCAATACTTATTAATGGACACAAGTATTTTTCAGCTGGGTTTGATGAAACATCTACAAATCAACTTGTTAGTTTTGATTTGAGTGTTGGAACTACTCTTGGTGAAAAGACTTATAGAATTGATGAAATTGTTTATGATGACGGATCGATCAGTAAGAGTGTAATAGTAACTTCAAGTAATTCTTTTAAGATTTACACATTTAAAAACGCACCAACTGTAACACGTAATGCTCTTCCTTCTTTAAATGATTCTTTACAAGTTGAGTTTACAATAGAAGACACAGACGATGTAATACTAAATAATTCACTCAAGGCAGAGCTTTATTTAGGTGAAGAGAAAATAGATGAAGTGTTCATTGATACTGGAATTGTTTTAGTGGAATTTGATGGGTTATCATCAGATAACAATTATTATATCAAAGTTAGAGCGAGTTATGATTTAGATGACAGTAATGGCTTAAATATTGATGAAATATTGTTTAGTGGAGTTTTCTTAACTGTCGCAAATGCAGCTCCAATTGCTACTGTTAATAATTCATATGTTTCAAGTGATAGTGTAGTTTTCAATGTGACATATACAGATCCAAGTAATGTTACGACTGAAGATAGCATTTATGTTGCAATATTTAAAAATGATGTATTAAAAGAAATGGTCCCAATTCAGGGGAGTATAGCTGGTATAACTTTCACGGACTTATTAAGTAATCAGAATTATAAAGTAAAAGTATTAAGTGATTTTAATTTAGATGACGGTGCTGGAGAAACAGAAGATAATATTCTTTATACTTATTCGTTTACTACAACAGCGAGTATTGTTCCAACACCACAACTGATTAATTTAATAATTGAAGAAAATCGAGTTTCTTTCGATATATATATTGATGATGAAGAAGAAATAATTGATAAAGATACATTAATTGCAAAATTATATATTGATGGTGAATTAAAACAAATTGCACCAATTGATGAATATAATGTTGATTTCCAATTATATAATCTATTATCAGGGTTCGACTTTACAGTAGTAATTGAAGCATCTTACGATTTAAACGATGGTACTCCAGTTAGAACTGATCAAGTAATATATCAACAAGGGTTTACTACTAAAGAAAAAACTATACCTTCAATTAATGTAGTAGATGTTGTTGCAAAACAGGGTTATGTTACATTAGAATTATCAGTTATAGATCCATATAGTACAATTCAAAATACATTAGTTGCAACTCTATACGAAAATGGTATTGCAATTCAAACAAAATATTTTGATAATACAGTAACTGATCTGGTTTTTGAACATCTAATTCAATACCAACAGATTTATAGTGTTGAAGTAGTGGGTAACTACAATTTACAAGATGGAACTGGGTTGAAAGCAGATATAGTAATGTTCAGAACTGTCTTAGTAACAGAAAATCAAAAAGCTCCCGCAGTTGAATTAAATAATCTAATTATCAACGCAGATTCTATTGAAGTTGATGTAAGAGTAATGGATAGTGATGAAACAATTATTGATAATATGATACAAATTTCTATATACAGAGATGGAGTTGCAATAGAAACTATAGATATTACAGTAGGGACAACATCTATTATCTTCGAAAATTTATTATCAAGTACAGACTATTCAGTAGTTGTCACTTCTGATTATGAAGTTAATGATGGTTCTGGAATTGTACTTGGCGTACACCTAATTAATCAGCCATTTACAAGTAATGAAAAAAGTTGGCCACAAGTTAATATGTATGATTTGGATGTTGACACTGATTCTGTAACAATTTATTATGATGTTACTGATACAGACAATGTAATAGTACCTGGAACACTTATAGCAATACTAACTCTTAACAATGTGCCTGTTGGTGAGCCATTCGTTATGGATGAACTTGGTGATACTTATATAATTACAGGCTTAACTTCAGGGTTAAGATATAAAATAGAAATATTTTCTGATTTAGATTTCAAAGATGATGACGAAACGATTGTTTTAAACTATTCGCTTGATTCTTCGCCTACGCCAATCCCAGCAGTAAAAGTAGACCCTGAAGTAACTCTTGAAAATATTACTTCAGATAACAATTCTGTAACTTTCGATGCTTTTGTAATTGACGACGACAATGCTGTTACAGGGAATTTAAAAGCTGTTTTATATAAAGATGGCGAAATTACTTTGTTTGAAACTATTCTTGTACCAGGTAATAATATTGGAGCAACAATCACAGGTGTTGAATTTGGTGTTGACTATGAACTAAAAGTTGTAGCTGACTATACATATAATGATGGTACACCACCATTTATTAATGCAGAACTAGCCTTAGAATTGGTCTCAACTGTTCCACTTGTAGTAATTTCAAACATAGTAGAAAATGATGAATCGATAGTATATACTGCAATAATTGAAGATACATTTAATATTTCAGATTCATCAGCATTGCAAGTTGCATTATACGATCAAGGAGATAATTTGGTTGGTATTGTACGCACTATATCTTCAGGAACTACAATGAACATATTTAATTTGTGGTCTGATTATGATTACTATATAGTAATCACAGGGTCATACAGTGGTGGTACCGGTGAAGTTGGAAGATATTATTTCCATACACAGGCTAAAGAAATTCAACCATTAGAAATTACAAATTTAGAGATTGGTGATTATTCCATTACATTTGATATAAATGATGTGGAATTACCGGATTCTACAGGAGTTATAATTAATACTGTATATGTTTATTTATATGAATATGATGATTTGAACGAACAATACGTGTGGATTTCTAGAGAAGTAGTTAGTAATGGTGGTAATTCATTCACAATGTATATTTCAGGGTTAGAGAATACTCAATATGTTATACAAATTGAAGCAACTATTAACCTTAATGATAGTTATGGAGATTATTTAAATTACGTTATTCATTCACAAAGTTTCATTCATAGTATTAAGAATTTAACGGAATAATATCTAAAAAATGGAAGTACAAATATATTTGTACTTCCATTTTTAATTGAATTTTAATAAAATATCCAGTAAAAAAAGCACTTCAATTGAAGTGCTTTTAATCATTATTCATAAACAAATTCGCTTGTTTCATATATATATGATCCTTCGCCACCTGGTGTCACAGTAATACTGAAATCAAATGCAGGAATATTTTGGAAGTTTTGATCTATAGTTCCAACTAGTTCTGACATTTTGAAACGATTCCAAATTGTTTCCCCTTCTTTATCGCCAGATAACCAACCTGTTGAATCTTTTACATAACCTTGATAACTATTTATTATAATACCATGAACAGTCTCGTTAGAGTTGTTTTTAGTGTGAATATACCAGTCACTTTGGTCAGAAGCATTTGCAGTAGCGGATTTTGCTCTTGCAAATAATGTTCCTTGTAAATTAAGTTGAGAATTTACTGCATCTATTTCAATTGATTCATCTGTGTATATGAATGCTCGCAATATAGTTGTTGAAGGTTCCACAGGTGAATGATCTTCAAATATTGATTTGATAAATATACTATCAATAGTTAATAATGTAAATCCTTTTGATCCTGGAGTATATATTCCTTGACCTAAATTAAAATCAACGAGTGCACCACCAATTGGTGTACCTGTAGAATGATAACTTCCAGCCATTATACTTCCTTCAATATCAACATCATTACCAGTAAAGTATACATTACCTGTACAATAAATATCACCTATTATACTAATATTTGAACTTCCTCTATTATTAATAGTTAAATCTCCAAATACAACTAAAATTTCTCCGTTACTTATTGTTAAGTCGTGTTCTATTGTTAGGTCGTCTTCGTATACTGCACTATAATCTAACGTATGTCCTGATAAGTCATCAAAAACAGCTGAGTCTAAAGGTATTCCTATAAACGGAGTGTTTGGAATATTATACGCAGTAGACACAAGTGTGTATACACCATTTATGTTTCCAAAGACATCGTTAACAAGTTCTGCCCACGATTCTTCTTGACCTGGTTGGCCAAATATACCCCATAACCAATTTAAGGTCCAACTGACAAACCAAGAAATAACTTCGTTACCATTTGAAGGAGTTCCTGGATCTTGAACCCATGCCCAGCTTTCTGAATAAGACGCATAGTCTAGGTTATTTTCAATTTCATTTTTTAATTCATCTAAAGAGTTAGTGTTACTAATAACTGTTTGGCTCAATCTTCCAGTTAAAGTTGATTCAATAATAAAATCATCAAGTTCAAACCCATCAAAGAAGTCAGTTGGACTTAATTCAATTCCAACAACTCCAGCTGTTACTTTTGGATCAGTAGCATCCTCAACAGAAGTAAAGTTGTTTTCTCTAATTTTATAAGGAAAATCAGCATTGTTATTATTGATTGAATAGCAAGTTGCGAATAATCTATCACAATGATCATATGCAACAGAATAATATACTTTTGAATTCCCTAGAGAAAAATCAGGGAAATACACTCTATTTTTATTAGTTGCTTTATATTTATTTTGTGGGATATTAAAGTATGGAGCGCTTGTAGAAACCCTAACTTCTTTTGCAAATATGTCTATATCTGTATATAAACCAGCATTTAGTAAGACATCTTCATTTGAACCAATTGAAAATTCATAATCTCCACCAGAGCCTATATTAGAACCTCCAACTGAAAAGAATAAATATTTTACAAGTTCTGTTCCATCATCTAAA
>JAFLJX010000024.1 GCA_022712785.1 Mycoplasmatota bacterium
ATGAATGTCCTCCATTACTTTTTGCTGTAAATTTAATGTCTACATATCCTTTTTCAATAACTCCAATAAGTGCAATTGGTTTTTTGGCTGACGGGAGACTATTTGATACTATTGCTCCCCCTTCATCTAGAACAAAGTATGGAATAATACCCTTATCTTGTAGTGCTTTTACTGAGTACCCTGCACCACCACCACTTGTTTCCTCATCAGTTGAACTAGAAATATAAACATCATGTTCAGGAGTAAATCCTGCCTCAATTAATTCATCAATGGCCTTAAAGAAACCATACAAAGTAGATTTTGTATCTAAAGTTCCTCTACCATATATTTCAGTATCTGTAATCTCTCCTCCAAATGGTTCATATTTCCAATCACTTTTGTTTGCTGGCACTACATCTTGGTGTGCCATTAAAACAATAGGTTTTTCATTTGATTTACCCTTCCATTTAAAAAGAATTGATTCTCCTTTAAATGTAGTTTGTTCTAAAGTGCTATACACATTTGGAAAAATCTCTTTCATTACCTTCTGCATGTTTCTAAAAGGCTCAGCATTGTCTTTGTCTATATCATAGGACAATGTTTTGATTTTTATCATTTCACTAAATTCTTTTGCATACAAATCACCAACTTTATGATCAATATCAAGTGACTCAGTTGATAAATTTTTGTCTTTAATTCTGATTGTATTTATTAAAGCAACTAGTAGTAATATTACAACTAAACTTAATATAATAAATAGTATATGTAAAATTATCATAAGAACCTCCTAAATCATTTCTTTATCGAATAGTATTTTTGAAAATATTAGAGTAACGATTGCAGCTATAAGTATGATTATTATTACTTGTCCATTTACAAATGTCGGTATAAAAATACTCATTAGTATAACAACAATCATTGGAGCAATTATCATTTTCCAGTTTCCTTTAAAATACTTATATCCTAATGCTCCAAATAAAGCTGATATAACCCATGAAAATGCAGGAGCTAATATTTCAGATTGTAATACTGGTGTTAAAGGAATTAACATAATAATTCCAATTGAAAGTATTACTACCGTAGTAATTGAAGAAAACGCTACAGCTATAGTACTTATGACTTCGTTTTCTGGAGTGTTAATCTCTGTTTTACATATTTCAGTTGCATTCATAACACATGGAACTTTTAGATTGATCAAATTTCCAGTTACAAATGCTAAATATGTTGCGCTTGTACCAAGCAAAGGAGAATAAGTCATCATTTCAATGAGTCCACCAGGTAAATAAATAACCGATAAAGCAACCACTCCAGCAATCATTTGCGCCCAATTCGGTGCTTGTCCTGTAATTAGCCATATCATCATTGGAGCAAGAAACATTACAAATATTCCCAGAACCATAAATATTCTACCGTATCTATGCATTTTATTTCTATATTGATCATTCATTAGAATATACCTCTCATACCAAGCAGTACTGCACTTGTCATACCAATTAGCATTGCGAATGATAATTGGAAATTTTCAAGCCACTTCATATTTTTCTTTTGAATTAAATAATCAAACAATACCATTGAAAGAAATGAAATAACAAAAACAATTAATGGGACCATCGTAGTTTCAATAGAATCATTTCCAGTGTAAGAACCATCAATTATTTCTCTAACTTTATAACCAAATATTTTTGAGAAAGCATCTCCGAAATATGCTGATATTAATCCAATAAAAACAGCTTGGAATAAGAATGGTCCAAAACTTCGTCCTTCTTTTTTTGTTGCTTTATCAATAACTTTTGATTGATATTTTTTGAAAAAGAATAAAGTAAACAAACTTCCCCAGACGATAGCTATTGTCATTGTAAAGGCAATAGTAACAAAATTTTCAGTTGTAAGATTTGCAGCATTTACACCTTCGACTGCTAAATCAGCTGCCATTAACTCATAATGTAATGCTCCTAGAACAGATAATCTTATCCAGGGTAGTGCAATACCAAGAAAACCTGACATTGTTATAACACCAATAAAGATTCCAATTGATGGTAAAACAGAAAAACTAACAGAAGAAATTACTGCCTTCTTAATGTTTTCACGTGACATGTTTAGTTCTTTCGAACGTTTGTTTGCATGATGTGCAAAGAATAATGAACCTGAGATAATAAAAAGTGTTACAAAAGCACCAACGGCATATAACCACCAGGCCTCTTTAACATCACTGATTGCTAAAGTGTACAAAACCATTTTTTCATCTTCTTTCTTTTCTAAATTTTTAAGTTGTATTATCTATATTTTATCATACTAGTGTAGAGAATTCATCTTCTTAATAAGATGTACCTTTTCTTACATTCATTTTTGTTATATAATAATGTCAGAATTTAAGCAGAGGATATATTCTTAACAATTATAAAGACTATTTAAGATTCATTTGATATTAGTAAAATAAAATCATATTTTAGACTATTATTTGGTATAATATGATATGAGGAGTTGATAATATGGGTCAGAATTTAACTTGCTATATGCATATTAAGACATTACTAATTATTTTGGCAGTAGCAATTGTATCTAGAATTGCATTAACAGAAATTGGATATACGGGATTTTTGTATACGATTATAGATAATGCAGTACCAATCTACCTCGTTATTTCAATTATTATTGATATGTACGATATTGGAAGGCTAAAGTTCAGTTGTCTATTCTTTGATTCTTTAATTGCTTTTATTTTGTATATGGGATACTTTATCGCAATCGTAATTGTTGGATACTCATATGATGTGATAATAGGATTCTTCAAGTATGTTGTCTTTTAGTATATGTATAAAATCATAGATTTATCATAATGATTAAGAAAACTCTCTCTTTAAGCAAAACAAAGTTTTGGTAAGTGATGGAGTATTTATAGGTCATATAATAAACATATTGGTTTTCGTGATAGTATAGGTTGAGAAATGTAAAGGAGCATGACAATTATGAAAACAAGTTTAGATTGTATGGAATGCAATGTTAAACAATTAATAAAAGTAAGTGAATTTGTTGGAGCTTCAGAAGAACAACAAGTTATTGCGTCTAAAAAACTATTTAAAATGTTAAGTGATGTTGATTTTGATAAAACAAATCCAGAAATAATGGGAGATTCTTGGAAAATATTTGTTGAAGTTTTTCATAACGAGAACCCATATAAAGAAATTAAGTTATTTTATAATAATCTTTTATTAGATATATATGATGATGTAAAAGCTATTATTAATAATAGTGATAATATATTTCTTACGGCTTTAAAAATAGCTGTAATAGGTAATATTATTGATTTTGGCGCTAATCATACTTTTAGTAAAGAAGATATTTTCAAGAGAATTAAAAATTATAAGGAAATGACTTTTAGTAAAGATGATTCTAAAGTACTTGAGCAGAATATACTGAATGCTAAAACTATTCTGTATATAGGTGACAATTGTGGAGAAATAGTATTAGATAAATTATTTATTGAAATGATTCATTCTCTTAATAAAGATGTAAAAGTCTTTTTTGGTGTAAGAGGAGGAAATATTTTAAATGATGTAACCATCGAAGATTTCAATCAGGTGAATATGGGTGAAGTTGCAACTTGTATCTCTTCAGAAAATGCAGTTCCTGGAACCATTTTAAAGAATAGCAGTAAAGCTTTTTATGATTTGTTCTATAGTGCTGATGTAGTTATTGCTAAAGGACAAGGTAACTTTGAAAGCTTAAGTGACGATAAAAGGAATAATCTATACCTTTTATTAATGTCTAAGTGTGATTATGTTTCAAGAACAATTGGTGTTGATACAATGGATTTTGTATTAATAGAAAATAAGTAAAGAATATAGACTTCAAATTATGGTATAATAAATATAGATAGAAAACAGATAGGAGCGTTGATATGTTTACGATAGTTAAAGAATATGAGAGAGCAGTTAAATTTAGATTCGGGAAATTTGTTAAATTAATGGAACCAGGAATTAGACTTGTTATCCCTGTTATGCATGTTT
Organism: Mycoplasmatota bacterium; assembly: GCA_022712785.1. Taxonomy (GTDB): domain Bacteria; phylum Bacillota_I; class Bacilli_A; order Izemoplasmatales; family Izemoplasmataceae; genus JAFGXW01. Next base: position 3,987 of record JAFLJX010000024.1, read on the forward strand.
ATAAGAAAATTGACTTAAGAACCATTACTCAAGATGTTCCTGAACAAAAGTGTATTACTAAGGATAATGTTACAATTACAATTAATGCTGTTGTATACTACAAAGTATTTGATGCAAAAAAAGCAGTACTAGAAATTAAAGATTGTTATTTTGCAGTTACACAGTTAGCTCAAACAACTTTAAGAAATTCTTTAGGTGGATTTAAACTAGATGAATTATTATCAAATTTGAAAGTCATCTCTAAAGAAATTAAGGAAATAGTAGATACTGAAACTGATCCTTGGGGAATTCAAGTAGAAAAAATTGAAATCAAAGATATTAGAATCCCTGAAAACATGGAAAGAATTATTGCAAAAGAAGCAGAGGCTGAAAGAATCAAAAGAGCAATAATTGTAAAGAGTGAAGGAGAAGTTGGCGCAGCACAAAAATTAGCTGATGCAGCAAGGATTCTTTCAACTTCACCAGGAGCTATGCATTTAAGAACCTTAGCTACTTTGAATGATTTATCAGGGGATAAATCAAATACAATTATATTTGCTATTCCAGTTGAAGTTTTAGAATCATTTAAAAACATAAATATAGTAGATACAGTTAAAAAGGTTATAAAAAAATAAGTAATATAAGAAAATATATAGAGATATATTTTCTTTTTTTTTCGAATATGGTGTTACATGGTGAAATTCCACCATGTAACAATACGGTGAGGGTATTATTTACTAAATATAATCATTCCTCGAGTATTTCAGGAGTATTCTCCATTCTATATGAATTCATAGGTTTTTAGCACCTTTTCAATATATGAAATTATACTGTTTCAAGCTTTTTTTTCTGACGTTTGGTGCATTTAGTTGATGAAGTTCCGAGACCACTTCTAAATCAACTTATATAGTTCCATCTTTATTTTAGTAATAATTTTTCAAATTTAAGAATATGTTTTAGTGGCTCTATTGATGTCGCAAACATTACCCTTATCAACTATTTGCACCAAACGTCAGTTTTTTTAACTCAAAAATAATTTTGATAGTAATAAGTTAGATATAAAACAGAAAAAAAGTATTGCTAGTAGTCTGATATTAACTGAAAATGCAATTTTGAAATACAATCTTGAAAGATTTGAAAAGCAAGGTATTGATAAAGTAGTAAATAAAATTAATTATGATTTAATAATGAACAGAGTGTTTGAAAGTGATGAAGAAGTATTTAAAATTCCAACAATTGATAAT
>JAFLJX010000025.1 GCA_022712785.1 Mycoplasmatota bacterium
GCAGTATAGATAATACTACAATTAAAGAGTTATCCACATTTCTGAGAAGAAATGGTTTTAAACAACTAAAAAACGCTGAATTTCAGCGTTTTTGTCTTTTTAATACAAAAGAAAAGCCGTAAAGCTTAAAATCATTTAAGATTCTATTTCTTTACAGCCCCTTTAATAACTTTGATGAAACTAGTTACTATTTCAGGATCAAATTGAGTTCCTGAACATCTTTTGATTTCCTTGATTGCTTCTTTGTTTGTCATTTGCTTCTTATAGATTCTTCCAGATATCATAACATCGTATGCATCTATAAGAGAGATAATTCTTGCAAAATAAGGGATTTCTTTACCTTTAAGTCCTTGAGGGTAACCAGATCCATCATACCATTCATGATGATGTAGGATTTCTTTAGATACATGTTGTAATTCACTTATAGATTGAACAATTCTACTACCAATTTCAGGATGAGCTTTAACTCTGTTCCACTCGTTTTCATTTAATGATCCTGGTTTTGTTAGTATTTCTGTATCAATAGATACTAGACCTATATCATGGAGTCTAGCTGCTTGTCTAAGTACATTTAACCCTTCCTTGTTTATTGAAAGTTCATTGCCCAATTTTTCAGCCAAATCTATTAGGTTTTTAGTATGAGATTTAGTTTCTTCACTTCGATCATATAATCTTTTTTCAAGTGCATACACTAAGCTGTTTCTCATATCTTTACCTTCAAGTAATTTCTCATGATACATTTTCTCTTCTGCAAGTTTGATAATATCATCTATATCTTCATCTTCAGAGATTTTTGTTGCAAGACCAAGTGAAATACTTGGTCTTATTGTTTCGTACATAGATTTATTACATAAGTCTTTTATTCGTTGATAAACCTTAGTTGAATCAGTGTTTGATGTTTGTGGAAGAAGTATTACAAATTCATCTCCACCCCATCTGGCTAGTATGTCTTCTTGTCTAACAGCTTTCTTGAGTATGTTGGCAATTTCTACAAGTAATTTATCTCCTTCTACATGACTAAATGCATCATTTAGTAGTTTCAGTCCATTTACATCGCCCATAATAATTGTTAAAGGTAATTGTCTACCTGTATCTAATCTCTCCATATGTTCTTCAAAAGATGATCTGTTATGTAATTTAGTTAAATAATCATGTTGTGAAATATATCTTATTTGATTTTTTCTTTCTTCTTCAATTGTTTCATCTCTGATTACTAAAATTGCACCACTGTTATTTTCTCCATCTAATTTGATTGGCGATATCGAAAAATCAACAATTGTCTCAGCATCATTATCGTTTCTTAGGAGAGTATAAGTTATGTCGCTGTTATATATTTTGTTTTCTTCAATACAACTATGAAATAAAGTATGAAATGAAGTTTCTGATTTACTTGAATGAATCCTAAAGACATCACAAATTGATTCATTTATAGGTTTCTTAGAAACACCAAGTATATCCATTGCTTTGTCATTTATTAGTGTAATTTTATGATTTATATCAGTAACTACAATTCCCTCACCAACACTTAAAAGTGTTGCTCTAAGTTTACTGTCAATATCTCTAAACTGACGTTCTTTTTCAAGTTTTTCAGTTATATCTAGAATTGTTGCTAAAATGTATACTTTCCCATTTATTGACATTGGTCCAGGGTATATATGAACATCAATTTCAACATTGCCTTTTGTAATATGTTTAGACTGGAAATCAGTTGTATCTCCATTAATTACTTGTCTAATAGTTTCATTTGTCTTATCCTTTGTATTTAAAGAAATATCGAATAGTTTAAGATTCAAAAATTCTTCCCTAGTATAATTATATGTATCTAGTGCTGATTGATTTACGTCAGCAAATGATCCGTCTACTGGATCAATCAACAATATCATTGCTTGGTTATCTGAAAATAATTTCTTATACTGTTTCTCAGAAAATGTTGTTTTTTCATGTTGAAAATATCTGTATCTCTGAATTAGCATAAATTGTGAAATTACAAGACTTCCAATTGGAAATACAATAAGTAAAGAAAAAGCAACTACAGATAGAACTTCACCACGTATGTTATTTGGTAATGTTAGAAGTAGAACTATCATAACTATTTGAATAAAGAATCCAATTAAGTATAATTCAATCCAAGTTATTTTGTATTTATCAAATCGAGTATTCTTAAGTCTAAATTTTCTCCATAATAACCCTAGCGCACCAGCGATTATAATCCAAAGAACACCAGTTATCACTCCAGGACCGCCTAAATAAATTCTATATAAAATCATTACAATACCACCAATTAATGTTGGTATAAAGCCTAGGAACATTCCGGAAACACTTATTGCAACAGCTCTTGCATCAAAATATATTCCATCCATTAAATCAAAACGAGAGTACATTATAGAAACACCTATAATAGCAACTAAAAGACCCATCAAGATTTTGATATAAATTTCTTTTAATTTTGTTTGATTTGGAAAGATAGAATAGATTACTGCTAGACTCATAAGTAACATTGTATTTGATGTAAAAGCGAGAATTAAATCACTATTCATATTATCTCTCCTTTCGTCTTACATTAATATTATACTATATAAAGAAAGCATTAAAAACAAGAAATTTTTTTTTAGAAATATCATATCTAAAATGCTTGATTTTAAGCATTAATACTATTATAATAAGTAAGGAATCAAATGGTCCCGTAGCCAAGTGGCTAAGGCAATGGACTGCAACTCCGTGATCAGCGGTTCAAATCCGCTCGGGACCTCCATATTGAAGTAACTGAGTTTATTTGTATATTTGTTTGATATTAGCGTATTTATGCCTATTATTGAGTGGATTGACACAAATAAGCTCTTTTTTTGTACTTTGTTTTGGGAATAGAGATGTAGAGTTTTATTGAATTGTAATTTGCATTATGTTTGAATCATTTTCGATGTTGAAATGGTAAGGGATATAGAAATCAAGAGATTAAACGAAAGCACAATACAAAAGGTTTAGCTGCTTTTATTTCTCTTCTAACTTTTATTTATGAATCATGGGAGTATCTGAAGTTCAATAGTATTGACGGTGTATTATTTTTATTATCAGAATTTATTGAATCAATTGAAAAAGAATCTAGAGAAATTCTAGATACAAATATTGGGCTTGGATTGCTTCGCAAAGACACATTTGAAAAAGGTTATCTAACATCTGTGTCTATTCGATATCACTATTACAATGCAATCAAAAGATGAAAGATTAGAATCTTAGAGGATTTCTATTTGCTTTCAAAAGAGGCAATGAATTATATTGATAGTAAGAATGTACGCAAAGAGAGCATTCCTGTATACAAAGATGTAATCACTTCTAACAAAAATAAGCAAAGTAATAGTAATAAGATTGTTAAAAGGACAGAAGATTATACTGGGGTTTCTAATGATTACTTATATATGATCACAAAGAACCATAATAAAGATGATGTTAGAAAAGCGATTTACTATACTATAAAAAGAATAGAATATAATAAGTGGAAAGATGCTGAAGGATATGAAGTATTTAATAAAGAAGCATATCTAGAGGAAGCAATTAGTAATAATATAAATCGTAATGAATCAACACTTGAATTCAAAGATAGGATGAGCAAGTTTAAAACAATATTTTTTAAATAATAATATGATATTTGTGACAAAACTTCTTAAGCTAGTATAAAAATTGTCACAACTATATTTATAAATGCAACGAAATTTCTATTGCATGATAGAAAAAGCGTTGCAAAAACTATTTATTATCAATATAGTAAAGTGCAACTAAATATATGAAAAGTCGCACTTTACTAAAAATACTTCTTAATGAATTTAATATATTCACACCTTTTGCCAGGGAATAATTTCAATAACTTGCACCTTTTACCGAGTAATACAGTAAAAAAATTCCTAAAGTTGAATGATAATACAAAAAAACTTGTTATATCATTCAAAAAAAGGTAAAATATGGTTGAGGAGTGATATCTATGAAATACATGGAGATATTTTCTGAGAAAAGAGTATTTGATTTTTCCTTTGTAGTTGGAATAACCAATAGTAAAAACTTGGCTCGTGAAACATTGCGAAATTATTTAAAAAAAGGATATATAAAAAGAGTTAAGAAAAACTTATATGTAACTATGAGTTTCGAAACTACTGGTGTTATACCTAGCAAGTATGAAATAGCATCAAAAATCACAAAAAGTTCTTATGTGTCTCATCATAGTGCCTTTGATTATTATGGGTATAATAATCAAGTTTATAATGATGTTGTAACTGCAAGTGTAGAACGATTTTATGATTTTACATTTGAATATAATGATTATCGGTATAAAAATGTTTCTAATGATAAGTATGTAGATACAATTAATGGAGTACGTGTAAGTACACTACCAAAAACAATAGTAGATTGTATAGATGACATAAAATCGTATGACGATATGGAAGAAGTAATATATAATTTATCTGCACTTCCAGTAATAAATGGATTACAGATTATGGAGTACTTACTATTTGTGAATAAAAAGATTCTCTATAATAAAGTAGGACTAGTATTGTCTCATTTTAATGATGGATTTTTGGTTGATGATTCAATTCTAAATCGAATGAAAAACCTTGGCACTAAGAGTGTGAAGTATTTCACAAACGAAAAGCATCGGTTAAACAAGTACTATAAAGAATGGAATCTATATTGTTACAATTTAGACAAACTAATAGTGGAGGATGAGGATGATAAGTTATAACTTAAGAGACTTAACCATAGTTGCAAAATTAAATAAATTTAATAGGGATACTTTAGAAAAAGTATTTAGATTATCTGAATTACTAAAATTATTCAATGAGAATGAAGAACTTATAGAAAAATATATTCTAAAGGGTGGGACGGCAATTAACTTATGCTTATTTGATTTTCCGAGACTATCAGTTGATATTGATATGAATTTTAATTCTAATTGCTCTAAAGAAGAAATGTTAGAGATGAGAGAACTACACAGAAAACTCATTAATGCCTTTGTTACTCAGGACGGATATACTATTGATCCAAAATCAAGATTTACTTTTACACTTGATTCATATCTTTTAAAGTATACAAATGCAGCAGGTACTAGAGATAACATAAAGATTGAACTGAACTATTCAAACCGTATTCAGATTCTTGAATCCGTGAATTATAAAATAAACTCAAAATTAGTAGATAATGAATCTATTTTAGCGCTTAATAAAGTTGAACTTTATGGAAGTAAGATAGCTGCATTAATAGGAAGAACTACTGCAAGAGATGTATTCGATGTATTTCAACTTATAAATAATAGTATTATTCTAGATAATGAGTTAGATATGCTTAAAAAATGCAGTATATTTTACCTTTTAACGTCAAATGAATTTCAGCCATTAGATCAACTATTGGATATTTTCAAGATGAATATGGAAAACATCTCATTTAGTGTTATAAGACGTAATCTTATTCCGATGTTACATGTTGGTGAAAGAATTGATCTTGATCCTTTTAAACAAACAGTAAGCCAATTTATTGAAATATTATTTGAGTTAACTGAAGCTGAACAAAAATACATAGATTCCTTTAATAATGGTGAATATAAACCTGAACTATTATTTGAAAAAGAAATAGCAGATAGAATAAAAGAACATCCTATGGCTTTGTGGAAGATGATGAATCACAAATAATAATGATATAATGATTGTGGAGGTGTACATATGGCAAATATAGAAAGTCCTAAAGTATTTATTTCATATGCTTGGACGGATGAAGAGTATGCACAGCGAGTAGTTGATTTCTCAAAAAGATTAATTAGTGATGGAATAGAGGTATTACTAGATAAATTTGAGATGACTCCTGGGAAAGAATTAAATGACTTTATGGAAAAGTGTGTAAAGGATGATACTGTAACTAATGTAATTATCTTATTAAATCCAACATATGCACAAAGAGCTGATAACAGACAAGGTGGAGTCGGGAAAGAAACACAGATTATTTCTGAAGAAGTTTATAATGATGTTGGACAAACAAAATTTGTTCCAGTAATTTTTGAAGTTGAGGATGGAGATTTTAGTAAAAGCAAACCAATATTCTTGAAATCAAGAGTTCATATTAACTTGTCAGAAAGGGAAAGTTATGCTAGGAATTATATGAACTTGGTAAGAAACCTTTATGGGGAACTAGAATATCAAAAACCTGTAAAAGGTGAAAAACCATCTTGGGTAGATCATGAACCAGAGGTAACGGGAGTAACTCACACTATCAAGGAGTTCATTAGAAAAGATAATTATAAAGATTTACCAGAAAGACTTATTGAAGATTCATTAGATGCTATTATTCAATCAATACTAGCAGATGAAGTTTTTGTTAATAATGATTCATGGCAAGTTGATAAAATCTATGAAACTTATCAATATTTAACAGTTTATAGAAATGATTTTATTGAACTAGTAAACACCACTTGTGAAATTGATGGTGTATCAAGCAAATATATTAGATTTTTCGAAATGCTTAAAGATCAAGGAGCAAAATATGTGAATAATGATCAAATCAAAAACGACTATTTGCGTACTTTAGCACATGAGCTAGTGATTTATGTTATTGCTATATTCCTAAGAAAAGACAAATTCAAGTTGATTAATGAATTAGTCTATACCCCGTATAGATCGGAAGAGCGT
>JAFLJX010000026.1 GCA_022712785.1 Mycoplasmatota bacterium
ATTGTAATGGAATTAATGGGCAATGAAGGATTTACTTTAGAGAAAAGCTCTAACTACTTAAAGATTAGATCTTTTGAGTTAACATTATTATTTATATTTTTTGCTTTCACAGCAATTAAGCAAGCCGATGGAGATACAACAACTCCTGTAATATATGGAGTTAGTATGATTATTCTTAATATAATTCTTACTCCATTCTTAATACTAAATGATATAAATGTATTTGGATTATCATTTAGCGGGTTTGGATTCGGAGTTGAAGGAGCAGCGTACGCTACTTTAATTGCACAACTAATTGTTGCACCATTTGTGTTATATCAATTATTCTTTTCTAAATCAGGACTCACTATTTCATTTAGAAAATATGGATTTAACGGACAAATTTCAAAACATTTAATGAAGATAGCATTGCCAGCTTCGCTTGGTCAAGCTATAACAGCTATTGGGTTTATAATAATGACAACATTGATTATCTCTTATGGCGATGAAACTCTGGCTGCTTTTAGTATAGGTAATAGAATTTCTAGTTTAATATTACATCCAGTAATGGCAATTGGTGGAGTGGTCGCGGCTTATATTGGACAAAACATTGGAAACCTGAATGTTAAAAGAGCTAAAGAGACATTTAAGAAAGCAATGATTTTATCAGTTGGTATAATGACTGCTTTAAGCATAATTGTTTTGTTTTTAAGAGAACCACTTGCAAAAGTATTTTTAGAAGATCAAGCAGCTATTGATCTAACTGTTAAATATATGTTTTATCTTATAGTGGGATTACCTTTGATGGCTATTTTTCAGACTTTTATTGGGACTTATAATGGAACCGGACATACAAAATTCACATTTATTTTGGGAGTCACAAGATTATGGATTTTAAGAATTCCAGTAATACTTATATTTAAGTATTTCACAGATATGGGAAGTAGTGGGATATGGACTGCGATGTTACTAAGTAATTTTATTATTGCTTTTGTAGGATATGCAATGTATAGAACACTAGATTTTGAACCAAGAGTTGATCTTAGAGATAACTAATATGTTTAGTTATCTTTTTTTAATCAATTGTATTTTAAGTATATATAGATTATAATATTTAAAGTTAAGGAGATGATATTTATGGCAATAAGAACAAGGTTTGCACCGTCTCCAACGGGATTTATTCACGTTGGCAACTTGAGAAGTGCAATATTCACATATTTAATCGCAAAAAAAGATAATGGTACGTTTGTTTTACGCATTGAAGATACAGACCAAGGTAGACTAGTTGAAGGCGCAGTAAATGCTATTTACTACACACTAGATTCTTGTGGTCTTTTATGGGATGAAGGTCCTGATAAAGGTGGAGAATATGGTCCTTATATTCAATCAGAACGAATGGATGCTTATAAAAAATATGCATTAGAGTTAGTAGAAAAGAAAGAAGCATACAAATGCTTCTGTACAGAAGATCGCTTATCTAGTATGAGAGAGAGTGGATATGCGAAATACGACAAACATTGTCTGCATTTATCTGAAGAAGAAGTTGCTAAGAAAGAAGAGGGGGGACTTCCTTTTGTTATTAGACAAAAAGTATCTGAAGAAGGGTCTACTTCATTCACATGTCAAGTGTATGGAGAAATATCAATTGATAATAAAGAAATAGAAGATCAAATTATCTTAAAAAGTGATAACTTCCCTACATACAACTTTGCTAATGTTATTGATGATCATTTAATGAACATTACTCATGTAGTAAGAGGAAACGAATACTTAACATCAACACCTAAATATACTTTATTGTATAAAGCACTAGGTTGGTCTGAGCCAACATATGTTCATTTACCACATGTTGTTAAAGAAGGTGGAAAAAAGTTATCTAAAAGAAATGGAGATGCTTATTATACTGATTTCATCAACAAAGGATACTTGCCAGATGCTATTGTTAACTTCCTAGCATTATTAGGGTGGTCTCCTAGTGATAACAATGAAAAATTCTCATTAGAAGAATTGGAAAAAGCATTTTCAATTGATCGCATTAATAAATCACCCGCAGTATTTGACATTAAAAAACTGAACTGGGTTAATGCACAATACATTAAAGAATTGTCTTTAGACAGTTTAAAAGAAGTTTGTATGCCACACCTTGTAAGTAGTGGTATTGCTGAAGGCAAAGATGAAGCTTGGATTGATAGTTTATTATTAGTCTTTAAAGACCGTATTAGCTATGGGCAAGAAGTAATAGAATTATACGATGAATTCTTTGAACAAGAATTTGTATTAGATCAAGAAGGAATTGACTTTTTAAATGAAGAAGGAGTAAATGAAACTTTGATTGCTTTTAGAGATTTAATTCTAAATCTTGATGATTATAAAGCAGGAAACATTAAACCTTTAATTAAAGAAGCAGGTAAAATAGCTGGTTCTAAAGGTAAAATGTTATTTATGCCTTTAAGAATAGCAACTACAGCTTCAATGCATGGACCTGATTTACCTCAAGTTCTTGCTTTACTAGGTAAAGAAACTGTTGTAAAAAGATTGAACTCATTAATTAAATAAACCAAACAAGCTGAATTGAGTTTTCAGCTTGTTTTTTGAATTATAAGTAATTATCTAATAAACAATTAGATAGTATATTTTCCTAAAATAAGCTATAATCTAAATGATAGAAATTTAAACTTAAGTGGTGATAATATGGAAACAAGAATAAATAAATATTTAAGTGAAGTTGGATACTGTTCAAGAAGAGAAGCTGATAGATTAATTGATCAAAATATGGTGACAATTAATGATTTAGTACCTGAAAAAGGGACTAAAATCAAAGACGGGGATATTGTTAAGGTTGATGGAATTGTTGTTAATAAAACAGTAGAGCATGTATACATTGCACTAAATAAGCCTGTAGGTATTACTTGTACTACTGATAGAAACATAAAAGGTAATGTTGTAGACTTTATGAATTACCCAGATAGAATATTCCATATAGGAAGATTGGATAAAGATTCTGAGGGATTACTATTTATGACAAACGATGGTGACATCGTTAATAAGATATTAAGAGCTGGTAATAATCATGATAAAGAATATTTTGTTAGGGTTAACGAAGCAATAACAGATGAGTTTATCGAAGGCATGAAAAGTGGTGTACCAATTCTTGATACAGTTACTAAACCTTGTGTGGTTAGAAGAACTGGACACAAAGAATTCAAGATTATTCTAACCGAAGGTATGAACAGACAAATAAGAAAAATGTGTGATTTCTTTGGATATAGAGTGCACAATTTAAAAAGAGTTAGAATAATGAATGTTCACTTAGACACTGAAATTGGTAAATGGAGATATTTAACAAGTAAAGAAATATTTGATCTAAAAGCACTTGTGGCGGATTCTGATAAAACTGAACTTGCAAGCAAGTAAAAAAACCTATGTGATATTACATTGATTATCAAAGTAAGTTTGCTATTATACAGCATTATTATTATGGAATTAGTAGAGTATTTGTCTAAATGTGGCGATAATTAAATACATACAAATAAAAAATAGTTTGCATTGATTTGATAAATGTATTATAATTATTATAGAAATAAAGTAAAGAAAAGGAGATTCATACATGACAGGAACAGTAAAATGGTTTAATTCAGAAAAAGGTTACGGGTTTGTTACAACTGAAGACGGAGCAGATATTTTTGTTCATTTCACAGCTATTCAAGGAGACGGATTCAAAACTCTAGACGAAGGACAAAAAATCGAATTTGACGTTGTTGAAGGAGATAGAGGTCCTCAAGCTGCCAACATAGTAAAACTTTAATGAATTAAGGAAACAGGAGAAAATTTCTCCTGTTTTTTTGTTTACTATTCAAATTTATTAAACTATAATATAATAGTTAATCCAATGAATTTAAAGGAAGTGAATTATATGAAAATATTTAACTCATATACAAACAAGTTAGAAGAATTTAAATCAATACATAAAGGTGTTGTAAACATGTATGTTTGTGGACCTACTGTTTATAATTATATACATATAGGAAATGCTCGTCCTGTTATCTTTTTTGATACAGTTAGAAGATACTTAGAGCATAGAGAATACAAAGTAAATTTTGTATCTAACTTCACAGATGTAGACGATAAGATTATCACAAAAGCATTGGAGCTTGAAGTTACTGAAAAAGAAGTTACTGATAAATTTATAGCGGCTTTCTTGAAAGATGTTGAGAGAGTTAACTCAAGCACAGATTATACAAAACCTCGAGTTACGAATTATATGGATCACATCATAAATTATATCGTTATTTTAGTTAAAAAAGGATATGCATATGTAGTTGAAGGTGATGTATATTTTAGAGTCACAAATGTTGAAAATTATGGTGGATTGTCTAATAGAAATATTGATGATTTAATAAGCGGTTCAAGAGTAGAAGTAAACGATAAAAAGGAAAATCCACTTGACTTTACTTTGTGGAAAAAAACAGATGTTGGTATTAAATTTGATTCTCCATGGGGAAAAGGAAGACCTGGTTGGCACACTGAATGTGTGGCAATGATTGACGATATATTTGGTGAGAAAATTGATATTCACGGTGGGGGAAGTGGTTTAATGTTCCCACATCATGAAAATGAAATTGCACAATCTATGGTGTTAAATAATCACACCTTGGCTAAATATTGGATGCACAATGGATTGCTTAATATTGGTGGAAGTAAAATGAGTAAGAGTGAAGGTGAAGTTGTACTTGTTAAAGACTTAACAGTAGATGCAAATGCCTTTAGACTGTTCACTTTATCAACTCACTATAGAAGTCCAATCACATATACAGATGAAGCATTAGATGTATATGTAAAGGAATGGGAAAAGATATCAAGAATTTATTCTGCACTTTTCTTGAAATTAGACTTAGAAGACAGCTTGGTTGGAAACTCAAAAATCAATCCTGATTTGCTAGCTACTTACAAAGAGTTATTAACTGCTATGGATAACGATTTTAATACCGCAAACGCGATTACTGCGCTCCAAAATCTTACTAAGATATCAAATCAAATGATAAGAAATAAAACAGAAAATAGTGTACTGCTTTCAGCTTTAAAACTATTTGAGAATTTCTTTGAAATATTAGGACTAAAACTTAAAAAACAGCCATTAAGTATTGACGATAAAAACACTTATAAATTGTGGCTTAAAGCAAGAACTGATAAGGACTTTGCTAAAGCAGATATTTATAGAGATACACTTCAAGAAAAAGGAATAATCTAATGATTCAACTTAGTGGAACAACACTAGCTTATATCGGAGATAGTATCTACGAAGTAAAGGTTAGAGAGTATTTAATTGAAAAAGGATTAACGAAAGTTGATGAACTTCATAAAAACGCTATTAAATATACTAGTGCTACAGGACAGTCTTCTGCATATGATTTAATTGAAGAGTTTCTAACGGAAGGTGAAATCAGTATTTTTAAAAGAGGAAGAAATTGTGAATCTACAAGAAAGCCTAGAAACACATCACTTGCTATTTATAAAAAAGCTACAGGCTTTGAAGCGCTAATTGGTTATCTGTATTTATCAAAAGACATTGAAAGATTAAATGAAATTTATAATAAAATATTTATTTAAGTAAAAAGGGAAAATAATTTCCCTTTTTTAATGGACCCGATATCTCATTTATATGATTCATTGACTATAAGAAATAATAAATGTAAGATGTTAAGTATATATTTGGATTCATAATAAATGTAAGTTTTATATCAAAGGAGTGAACTTTATGTACATTAAAAAAGTAATGTTAATGATTGTATTATTACTATCGTTACTAGTAGGAGTAAACGTTAAAAGTGTTGGTGCAGCTTCAGCTAATAAGTTGGTAATTCATTATTATAGATATGATGAAACTATTGGTGAATATGATTTATGGTTATGGCCTAGCGGTGGAGAAGGAACTAATTATGCATTTAATGGAACTGATAGTTATGGCTCAATTGCTAGTATAGATTTAACGAGTAATAATCTTGAAGGGGCTTCAAGCATAGGAGTCATTGTTAAGAAGAATAATCCATGGGAAAAAGATATTAATTCTGATAGATTTATAAATATGTCTAATCCAAATTCAAGCGGAGAAGTACATGCATATTTACTACAAGGTGAAGAATTTATATCGTACATAAATAGCGATACAGCAAGTTGTGACAGAGATGTTTTTAATGATCCACTAGAATGTGCACAAGTTATAGAGGTGAAACTATTGGATACTTATTTTAATGATAATCTTAATATAGAATTTTCTGCAAGTGTCACAGTCTCATCTGATGATGTTGTCATATTAAAAGATGGTAATCCAGTAGGATATACTGGGTTTACTAGTGGAACTAGTGGAACTTTAGTATTAGATGAAGCAGTTGATGTAACCGCGAGATACGAACTTCAAGTTGATTTAGGAGAAAAGACAGATACAAGTATAATTCGAGTCGGGAATGATTATGATTCAGAGATTTTCCAAAATGCATATAATTATGATGGAACACTTGGAGCAATTTATGGAGGAACTGAAACTACTTTTAAATTATGGGCTCCTGTTTCTTCAAATGTAGAATTAAATTTATATAATGCAGGGCATACTATAGCTACACGAATTGACGGGGATGATACCGCAGAAGTTCATCAAATGACATACCTAGAAAAAGGTGTTTGGGAAGTAACTATAGAGGGTGACCTTCATGGAATGTATTATACTTTTAATGTTGTAAATAACGGAACAAAAGTATCTGATATCCAAGATCCATATAGTTTATCTTTGGGTGTAAACGGGTTAAGAAGTATGGTAGTTAATTTTGATGCGATTAACCCGGAAGGCTGGGATAGTGATTCAGGAATAAATGGATTTACAAGTCCAAATAATTCTATAATATATGAGATACATATTCGTGATTTAACAAGCCAAGCAGCTTGGGGAGGACCAAGTGAATACGCTAAAACATATATGGGATTCACAGTTTTAGGAACAAGCTTTACAAATTCAATTACTGGAGTAACTGTTAGTACTGGATTAGACCATTTAATTGAATTAGGAATTACACACGTTCATTTGCTTCCAACTTATGATCAAGATAACTGGAACGATGAAAGAGACATGGAATTTAACTGGGGATATAATCCCGTAAATTATAATAGTCCTGAAGGTGGATATTCAACAGATCCATTTGAT
>JAFLJX010000027.1 GCA_022712785.1 Mycoplasmatota bacterium
GCCGTAAACTCAGGACTACGTGAAGCAACTTCATTATTCAAATAATGAGTTTCTTTGCATATGCATAGAAACTCATTTTTTAATACAATTAGGAGGAAACTATGGAAAGACTAATTAACAGAATCAGAAAAGAAGCATATGTTATTGATAACAGAATTGTAAAAGTAGATCATTTCATTAATCACATGTTGGATACAGAACTAGTTTTTGAAATAGGAAAAGAGTTTAGTGATAAATTTCCTAATGCAACAAAGATATTAACTATTGAAACAAGTGGGATCGCATTTGCGGTAGGAACAGCATTTCATTTAGACAATATTCCAATTGTATTCGCGAAAAAATGTCCCTCGTTAATCACAGACGATAATGTATATTCTAGTCAGATATATTCTTTTACAAAACAGATAGAATCAACTGTAACAGTTTCTAAAGGCTTTTTGACTAGCAAAGACAAAGTCCTAATAATTGATGACTTTCTAGCAATGGGAAGTGCATTGAACGGACTAATTAGCATTGCTGAGCAATCAGGTGCAGAGATAATTGGTGTAGGAGTAGTAATAGAAAAAGGATTTCAAGGTGGAAGAAAGAATATTAAAAATAAAGAAGTAGTAATTTATTCTTTAGCCAATATTATTGATATAAAGAATAATATTCCAATATTTAAATAATTACTACAAGAAATACTATTCATACTTTAAAGGAGACTACTTAGATGGACAAGATTATTGTTTTAGACTTTGGATCACAATATAACCAATTAATTGCTAGAAGAATTAGAGAATTAGGAGTTTATTCTGAAATTTTACCTTTTAATAAACCTCTTGACAAATTTATAGACAGTTCTGTAAAAGGAATTGTTCTTTCAGGTGGACCAAATAGTGTATATGACAAAGATGCTCCAAATATTGATAAAAAGATATATGAACTTGGTATACCTATTTTAGGGATATGTTACGGTATGCAGATAACTCAATATTTATTTGATGGAGTAATAAGTCCTTCTGATAAAAGGGAATACGGTAAAAGCACTTTGAATATCTTAAAAGATTCAAAACTTACAAGAGGATTGGATGAAAAATCTACTGTATGGATGAGCCATGGAGATCATGTAGATAAACTATCAAATGATTTTGTTGAACTTGGAAATACAGATTCGTGCATAGCTATTGCAAAACATAAAGAATTAGAGATTTATAATCTTCAATTTCATCCTGAAGTAACACATACAGTATTTGGGAAAGAAATAATTAAGAATTTTACTTTAGATATTTGTAATGTTACTCCGAATTGGGATTTGGAAGATTACATATCAAAGTCAATTGAAAGTATAAAACAAAAAGTGGGAAATAATGAAGTTATACTTGGATTATCTGGAGGGGTGGATTCAAGTGTCGCAGCCACGTTAATCCATAGAGCTATTGGAGATAAATTGACTTGCATCTTTGTAGATACAGGTCTTTTAAGAAAAGATGAAGGCGATAAGGTAATGAGACTTTATAATAAACACTTTAATATGAACGTAGTTAGAATTAACGCTAAAGATCAATTTATAAAGATGTTGTCAGGTGTAAAAGAACCAGAAGCGAAAAGAAAAATAATTGGAACAGAGTTTATAAGAGTTTTTGAAAATGCAAAAAACAAATATAAAAACGCCAAATTTTTAGCACAAGGCACAATATACCCAGATGTTATTGAAAGTAATTCGATAAATGGTCCATCTGAAACAATTAAATCTCATCATAATGTTGGTGGATTACCAAGTGATTTAGACTTTGAATTATTAGAACCACTTAGAGAATTATTTAAAGATGAAGTAAGAAAAGTCGGGTTAAAATTAGGAATACCTAAAAACATGATTATGAGACATCCTTTTCCCGGACCAGGATTAGGAATAAGAATTATCGAAGAAGTAACTCTTAAAAAAGTTAAAATACTTCAAGAAGCTGATGATATCTTTATTGATGAGCTTATTAAAAATAATCTATATGATAATGTATCACAAGCCTTTGTCGTATTATTACCGACAAAATCAGTAGGAGTAATGGGTGACAAAAGAACGTATGAATATGTTGCGGCTATTAGAAGTGTAAATACAGTTGACTTTATGACTGCAACATTCAGCAGATTATCTTATGACTTTTTAGATTTAGTAGCTTCTAGAATTATTAATGAGGTTATAGGAATAAATAGAGTAGTTTATGATATTACATCTAAGCCACCAGGGACGATTGAGTGGGAATAGTGGATTGAATTTATCGTAGTAAATACAATATAAAAAAAGAGTAGATTTAATAAATTATTTTTATGATTTGCAAAAAAAAGAAAAATGATAAAAAAAATAAGTTTAAAATATTTATTTTTTTAAAAAAAAGAAGTAATTATGTGGTAACACCCATAAAATCTACTGTTATAGACATTCTTTTCAATTTAGAAATGTAACCGTTCACATTTTATTGTTCATAAATCAATTTTTCTTTTGACTTTAAACAACTTGTATGTATATAATGATTACATAGGTATGAAAAAAAATGACAAAAAATGCAAAAATTTAAAGGAGACAAAATGAATAAAGCGATAATTGGCGGTACTGGTGTATATAATGTATATGAAGTTACTGCAAAAAAAGAAATAGAAACACCATTTGGTAAAGCAACATTTGATGTATTAGATGTAGACGGTGAAGAAATTTGTTTCTTTTCAAGACACGGAAGTGATCATTCTGTTCCTCCTCACAAAATAAATTATAAAGCTAATATGTGGGCATTAAAATCAATAGGAATAACCCATATTTATGGGATGGTTACTGTAGGTTCAGTTGACTTAAATATAAAGGAAGGAAGTATTGTTGTAATTGATGATTTCCTTGATTTTACAAGTGGAAGAGATGCAACTTTCTTTAACGGAGATGATGGTAAAGTAAATCATGTTGATATGACTGATCCATATTGTGTTAATTTAAGAACTGAGTTTATCAAGAAAGCAGAAGAACTTGATATAGAAGTAGTGAAACAAGGTGTTTATATTTCAGTTAATGGTCCAAGATTTGAAACTAAAATTGAAATTAAGATGTATCAAATACTAGGTGGAACTGTTGTCGGAATGACTAATGTTCCAGAGGTAGTATTAGCTAAAGAACTAGGGATGTGTTATTCAGCAATTGGATTGGTATCAAATATGGCTTGTGGGTTGAAAGATGAAAATCTTGCTCAAAAAGATCATAAAGGTGAAATTGCTAAAGCTAAAATAGATGTAACAAATATTATTTTAAAGGTATTTAAAGAAGAATTAACTCAAGATAAATGTGATTGCTTAAACGCTATTATGTAAAGGAGTACTCAAATGAAAAAAGTCTCTAAAGTACAATCTGCTCTTCTTCCTACACCTATTCATAAAATGAAAAGAATAAGTGAAGAAATCGGTAAAGCTACTATCTATATTAAGCGAGACGATTTAACTGGAATTGGTATTGGTGGAAACAAACTAAGAAAATTAGACTATATTATTGGTGACGCAATTGATAAAGGGTATACAACAGTATTAACATCAGGTGGGAGACAAACTAATCATGGACGTCTAACTGCTGCAGCTGCAGCAAAGTTTGGATTAAAGTGTGTAGTTATATGTAATGGTCCAAAGCCAGAAAAAATGAGTGGGAATTTAGTGTTAAGCAGAATTCTTGGTTCAGAAATAGTATTCATGGATTTAAAAGAACTTGAACAAGTGTTTGATAAAAACCCATCTCAAGAAATAATTGATAATTATCATAGCTTTGTTGAATCTGTTCAACAAAAAGTTATTAAGAAATACGAAGCTCAAGGCGACAAAGTTTATGTCATCCCTATGGGAGGACATACACCACTTGGAATTATGGGTTATGTAGATTGTGTAAAAGAAATTATGGAACAGAATGATGCAGCTGGTAGAAAAATTGATTATCTAGTTGCGGGTAACGGATCCGGAGGAACATATGGGGGATTATTACTCGGTGCTAAATTATATAATGCACCATTCAAAGTAATAGGAATTAACATCGCAGGGAAAGATGAAAGAGCTACAGAAGATATTATTGAAGTAACAAACGGTACAAGTGATTTATTCGAACTTGGCGTTAAAATAAATAAAGAAGACTTTACTTTATATGAAAACTCTCTTGGAACTGGATATAATCAACCTGATGAAGAAACTCGTAAAGCAATGTATAGAATAGCTTCAAGAGAAGGTATTCTAACTGATCCTTGTTACACAGGTAAAGTATTTAATGGGCTATTAAAACTAGTTGAAGATGAAACAATAGAAAAAGATAAAAATATAATGGTTGTTCATACTGGAGGAACTCCAGGAATTTGGACAGAAGAACACTTAGATGCAATGCATGATGAACTATGGAATGACATTGATGTTTATGAATATAAAAAATAGGAGCTGAAAAAATGATTTTACAAGCAGAAAGAACAGAATTATGTAAATACAGTAAAGAATATATTAGAAAAGGATTAACA
>JAFLJX010000028.1 GCA_022712785.1 Mycoplasmatota bacterium
ATTAAAATTCATAAAGCTGTAAATTTTACTGACTTCAGAATCGGAAATTAAAAAACAAAAATAAGTCATAGTATTAATGATTTTTTCACCTTCAATTTCTGTTTCAATTGTCAATTTACAATCTGATTCTTTGAAATAACTATAGGAAGTTAATAAATCATCTCCTTCAGTCTTTATTAAACTACCTTTCGAATCACAAGCACTCAAAGTTATTACTAATAGTATAATAATCAATAATAATAATTTTTTCATATTATCCCCCTTTATTATGATTATAGCATATCTTTGTATCTTTGATCAGAACTAATAACGCCGTTGCTACACCACCACCTACGCCCTAATGAAAGTAGTATATAAAAAAAGAAACCAATAAAGGACTTCTTTGCTGTTAAAATTGCATTCCGGGAAGGATTTGAACCCCTGTACGACGCCTTAGAAGGTTTTTATGATAAAATGCAAACTTCAACACAGTTAATCATTGTTTCTTCATTCAGTTGCAGATTTTCAACACTCATATCAATATCATTTGTTGTTCTTTCACTTATACCTAGCAATGATGATATTAAGAACCCACCTTTTAGGATTAACTTGATTTTATACGATGAGACAGAAAGTCTTTCTAAGAATCGTTCAAAAAAGAAGTTTTGATATAGCACTTCGTGTGGTATCTTTTTCTTTTCTGATATCTTCCTAATCTTGCTTTTTAATTTAGCCACACTCATCATAATAACACCTCAATATAACTTTTGACTTTAGAATATACTTTAAGTTTTTTTGCATAAAAGTATAATTTACTCAAATCTTTTTTCTTCCTTTTCGAATATAACTTGTATGCACTTGTAATTATCTCTTTATCAACTCTACTATTATAACGTGTAATGTCACATAAGGTTCTTTCTACTGAATAAACACTAACATAATTACCATTGTTAGTTTTGCATTTTTCAATACCAAGATTGTATTTGTTCTCTACAACTCTGTATACGTTAACTCCTATTTTTTTTGCGTTTGTAGTATTATATGATCTTGGGAAAGTCATAGTATATTTTAATGGTGTTCTATTTGAAAGGCCATGCAGGTATAGAGCAGTTAAATGAGAAAATACCCCTCTTTTAAACTTATATTGAGTATTGAACATATTATCTTCAAAAACATTAGGATCTATATAGACACCACGTGATACACGTTCTATTTTTGATTCTTTATTCATAATACTCAAGTATTCTCTTTCAATATTATTTTCCTTAAGTTGTTTTCCTGTAATTATTCCATTATTCTTCTTTATTAGTTCAACTATTTTGTTTTGTTTACTCATCTAATCACCTCTTTTTTTTACATCTATGCATACATTATAGCACTTTGTATGCATAGATGTCAATAATCACCGGAATCATTCCCTAAATAACTTGAAAAACCAAAAATTATTAAACTTGATAATGACTACAAATGAATAAAAAGCTATATTAATCAAAAAATCCATCTATCTCAACTTCATTTAATAAAATACGCAGAAAAGGAAAATTCGATACAAGAATGGATGAACAAGAACAAGTGCAATATAGAAATAGACAACATAAGTTCTTAGTTGGAAATAGTCCTGTTACATACGACAATATGCCTACATTCAAATCTAACACAAATATCATGTAATCAAAGAACAGCTACTCCTAGGAGCGGCTGTTTCCGTATAATCATCTCCTCCCTTTGTTAAAAGTACTCAATCGAGTACTTTTTTCTTAGCTACATATGATATAGATTAGAGAATCAAAATAATAAAGGTTGAAAATTAATTATACAGAGTTATGATAATAAAGAAGTTCATGAAAAAATCAAGTAAATATGTGGATTTTGTGAAGTGTGATTATATTGCTATTGGAGGAGATTATGGTGCAACGGTTACTTACTGGATGTATGCAGGAAGCTCATCGCCTTACAGAATGGTAATGGGTACAAGGAACATCATATAGTGTGTTCAGTAGAGCAGACAATATTTTTGATGATTTAAACATATCAATATATTAACTATAAAACCTATTGTATGTAATTCATTTTCTATGTACGATAAGTATGTTATTATAAATGAGTGTTTATTTATCTATTATTCAAGAAAATATAAGGGGTGATATAATGAAGAAAATAAGTTTTGCTATTTTGATATTGATGATAGCGTGTTGTTTAGTTGCTTGCAAAAATGATGAAGAAGTCATAAGAGAAGTTATCGAACATGAAATAGTTTATGATTATATAGGTATTAAAATAATTGAGGTGAATGAGGAAATATTTACAACTTTTTGTCAAAATTTAAAAGAAGATGATAGTGGAATGTGGAATACTCCTGGAGGTGGGAGAGAATACACCGATGTGAGTGGCAAAGAATATATTGCTAATTATTTTAGTCCCTGCAGAGTTCTATATGACGATACAATGTACCATGGTTTTGATTTGCTTGAAAATGGGTTATTAACAATAGAAGAGTTGGAGTTACTTGAGTTTCCGTTTTCAGAAGTTTTAGATTAACTCTTTTAAAATGTGTGGCAACCACCTAATTAAAAAAATGGTTTAATTCATACCCCACTTAACTAGTTTGAAGAGGGCCCAATGTCAAGGACACTGTAAAAAAGGAAGTAATATTAAGCAAGGCGCGATTCACCCATGGGTGAATCGCGCCTTTTTAGTGTGCCATGACTAGAACAAAAAAACAAACCATAAATGGCTTGTTTACTGTTAAAATGGCATTCCGGGAGGGATTCAAACCCCCGACCGATGCCTTAGAAGGTTTCTTGTAGACTTATCGCAAACATTTTTCATTCATCTTTCAATAAGAAATCTATAATATTAATGTGTTTTATCCCATTTCTTGTAAAATCAACTTTATCATATGAAATAACTAATTTCTCATAATTATCTTTTATAATTTCTAATCCTTTAAATTCTCTGTTTATTATTTCGGCATTAGCTAATAAGTACACAACTTGAATATATTTCTTTACTCCAGGTTTTGTTGCTATAAAATCAACTTCAAATTCATCTAGTTTTCCAATATGAACTTCATATCCATCAGCAATCAATTGATTGTAGACAATAGTCTCAATGCATGCCCCATAATCTATTTTATCTAAATTCAATGTATGGTTTCTTAGACCTAAATCAGCTACATAGTATTTTTCGTTTCTTTTTAATACCTTCTTCCCTTTAATATCGTATCTAGAACACCTTCTAACAATCAAACTATTCAGCATTGCATCAATATATGAGTAAATAGTGTCAGGTGTAGTATTAATCCTTTCAGATTTCAAATATTTTACGATGGATTGTGCATTAAAATCTAAACTGGTTGATTGTACAACATAATCAATAAACCTCTTTACTGTTTCCACGTTCTTAGCTGATAGATTCATCAAAATATCTTTGTACACAATTGAATCTAAAATATCTATTAATAAAGCTTCTTTTTCTTGAGCATTATTAAAACTATATGTTTGTGGTAAGCCACCAAAAAGTAGGTAATCCATAAATACTTCATCTTTCTTAGGATCTAAATCCAAAAACTTAATATACTCTAGATATGTAAATGGGAATATATCAAATCTAACATATCTTCCAGACAAAAGTGTAGCAAGTTCACCAGATAATAAATCAGCGTTTGAACCGGTTATAAAAATTGATATGTTGTAATCTACTCTCAATGAATTCAAGACTCTCTCAAAGCCATGTACTATTTGTATTTCATCAAAAAATACATAATTCTTTTCTTTACTGTTAAGTATTTTATTTAAATAATCATATAATGTATCAGCATTATATAGAGATTTGTATTTTAAGGATTCAAAGTTAATGAAATGAACTTGTTTATCATCTACTCCACTATCTTTTAATAATTGCTTTATTTGTGTTAATAACACTGATTTACCAGACCTTCTCATTCCTGTAATAACTTTTATCAAATCAGACTCAATGAATGGTTTAATCTTCTTTAAGTATTTTTGTCTCAATAACATATTTACCACCTCTAATTAATTCTATCATAAATAATATATTTGGTCAATGAAAACACTATAAACTCTTTTTCATTTAAATGTTCAAAATTAAAACATTATAAACTCTTTTTGTGTTTATGGAAGACATGGTAAAACCCCCTAACCGTTAAGGGCTATATTATGCTCTAAAATGGGATTATGGGAGGGATTCGAACCCCCGACCAATGCCTTAGAAGAGCGACTTAACAATCGTAAAATGTAATTAGTTAGGAATAAAGAGAAAATAGTTTTGGAAGAAATTAGTTCATAAAAAGAAGCCAGTAAATGACTTCTAAAATGAATCAACGGTGTTGGAGACCTAAAATGCATGTTATTCTTCTTCTTTTTATAATCTCCACTATTAACATATTAACCGAAGTCTTTTTTATGGATTTAGACATTCTTAGAAAAGAAGATATGCTAGTTGAACCTAAATAACTCGATCATATCTGATTCTGCCGGAGTAATACCAAGTACTTTTTTATAAGCAATAATAACGAGTTGATCATCTGCATATAACATACTTACAGTATAGTTTAACTCATCAATTTCACAATTGCCAACTTTTACAATATAGCTTGAATATAGTTCCACACTATCGAAAAAAGTATTACCCATAAACTCATCATCATATATCGAAAGAAATCTACTATACTTATTTGTGGAATTGTTGTTACTAATTTCACATAATGATTCAGAATTTGCATTGTATGATTCTATTTCGAGTGATACAGTTTTCACACTTGGAAAAACACTATCTTTAACAATGATGTCATACTTACTATTTAGAGGGACATAAAGCAACACTAATTTCCCACTAGAATCCTCTCCTAAAGCCCAATCCATTGACTCCATTTCCTGATTGTATTTGTTATTAATATTACCATCCTCTATGTATACTTCCCATCCAAGCATACTCAATTTTGAATGTTCTGAAAAATGTAAATTACTTATGTTGTACTCTTTTATATAATCATACATAGTTTTTGAATTGAATCTGTTTGTATGACATCCAGATAGAATAAATAAAATCAAAAATAATAATACATATGCTATTTTTCTCATAATATCCTCTCCCTTATATTTAATTGTATCATAAATAATATAAAATAAACAAATTTCCTATCCGTTGTGATAGTTAAATAAATTTGTTATAATCAAGGCAATAATATGGAATTCTATGAATATATTAAATGTCATATAAAGACTAAACTAAGCAGTTTAGCCACAATTGAAATGATACCATCAATATCAAACGCCTTAGAAGGTAAATAGTCTAGGAAACAGGATGTTATTCATTATATTTTATTCGATAGATATCAAGGAGATTTTTATACTTATCCTGTCCAGTTTCGCAAGTTCCTATTAAAAATCCTCTTTCGTATGGCCATTCTTTCAAACCTCTATAATAAAATAGTTTTATACTTTCATCAATGGTAAAAGGGATAAGACCATGTCTTAGACATTCCTTAAAAGCTATAATTCTACCAACACGTCCGTTTCCATCTTGGAATGGATGTATAATTTCAAAGTTATAATGAAACTCTAATATATCTTCAAAATTATACTTATGTTTGTTCTCATATGTACCAATAAGTTTAGCTATGTCTTTAGATACATTTTCAGGCGACGATGTTTCTAATCCTCCAACAGTATTTGGTCTTTTTTTATACTCTCCAACATTGAACCATTCCAACTTTGAATCACTAGTTCCAGTTTTAAGGATTTTATGTATATCTTTAACAAGTATATCTGTTATTGGTTCAAAAGCCATTTTAATTGCATAATCAATACACCTAAAATGATTTTGTGCTTCTATAACATCATCAACATTAATTGCTTGATCATTTTCTGTTCCAATTGTATTTGTTTCAAAAATATACCTTGTTTGATCAGCTGTTAATCTACTACCTTCAATATGATTGGAATTGTAGGTCATTAATATCTGTGTTTCATGATAGATACTTCCTTTAATACCGTATTTCATTTCCTCTTTGAGTTGAGCCAATAAAGCAGAATCTGTTTTCTCAATCTCAATCTTTAGAATTTCATTTATTTTAACACCTAAATACTTACAGAGTGATTCAATAGTTTGTAGAGACACATACTCACCTTTCTTGAATTTCGCTCTAGTAGCTGAAGAAATATTTAAATCTTCTGAAACTTGTGTTAGAGATAATCCTTTTTTCTTAAGAATATCTATCAATCCATTATAGTTCACTGCCATATAACTCACCTCCATATGTCTTCATACACTATTTTAACATATATGTTTAGATAAGTAAATATTTCGATATAATATATTTACTTTTGCAAATAAATTTTCAGATATGTATTTAAAAAAAGCCCAAATAAGTGTAACACTAAAAAGGGCTTCTTTGCTTTAAAATGGCATTCCGGGAGGGATTTGAACCCCCGTCCGACGCCTTAGAAGGGCGATTTGACAATCGCAAAATGTAATTAGTTAAGAATGAAGAGAAAATAGTTTTGTAAGAAATTAGTTCATAAAAAGAAGCCAGTAATGACTTCTAAAATGAATCAACGGTGTTGGAGACCTAAAATGCATATGAATAATCTTGACACAAAATATTAATAATATGTTTTTTTACTTATCAATCCTAAACAATAAATAATTATACCAACAAGTAATAGATATATACTTATGTCACCAAAGTAGCCAATTTCTGCCATAGCAAATGCACAAGAGTCATTATTAGAGCATCCAAATCCATAATCAATGTACGAACTTAGAGATACAAGAAAAACTACAAGTGATAATACAAAAGCCAACATGCTTCCAATCAAGTATTTTTTATTCATGATATCATCTCCTTCTTCATTATTTTAGCATATAAAAAGAAACCAGTAAATGACTTCTGAGTTGTTACAGTTAAATAAATTTGTTATAATCAAGGCAATAATATGGAATTCTATGAATATATTAAATGTCATATAAAGACTAAACTAAGCAGTTTAGCCACAATTGAAATGATACCATCAATATCAAACGCCTCACAGGGCGTTGCTCGGGTAAAAAGACTAAATAAAAAAGTAGTAAGACCGATAAACGGCTTTACTACCTTGCTTTAAAATGGCATTCCGGGAGGGATTCGAACCCCCGACCGATGCCTTAGAAGGGCATTGCTCTATCCAGCTGAGCTACCGAAACATTTCAGCGTTATTTATTATATAATAACGCCACTTGATTGTAAAGGGTATTAAGCTATTTTTTTAAACTTTTTTTATTTTCATTCTTCATTTTCATCTAACTTCTTGAAATAATCAATAATTAGTAACTCTTTTTGAAGTTCTAGCTCCATTATTCTTTCATAAAGAATATTATCCAAAATGGCTTCTTCACTTAGTAATCCGGTGTATTCATCATTAAAGTTATAGTAATTACTCCCATCAGTTATCGTTAAATCACTGAATAACACATAATTATCCATATTACTAAATAAATCTTTACCAAAATAGTAATTAAAGTTAAGAGAACTGTCAATTAAGTTCAGAATTGACGGTGTAATGTCAATTGTAGACCCTGTCATTGATATAACTTCACCTGTCATGTTTGTCGCATACATTATTAAATCCTGTCTCATAATTTCAGGAGACCCAATTTCTTCACCAATGTATTCAGAATACATTTCTTGATCAAACATATAAGGGTAATGATCTGGATATATTACAAATAACGTATTATCCATTTGTCCATTTATTGTAAGTTTGTCTATTACTAACCCTATCAAATTATCTAATTCAACAAGTTTCTCCATATAGTTAACTATTTCAGGGTTTAATTCAACTTCTGGGTAAGCTTCTTCTACTCTACCATTATGAATATCGAACTCTTCTTGATTATATGCTCCATGTCCTGAATAAGTTAATAAATCTATATAAAACAATTCGTCATAATTCACAAATTCATCTAAGAAGTAAATCATTTCTGTATCAAATCTATCGTGAAATTCACTATATCCTAAATCAAAAAGATCTTCTTGAAACTTTGAAATGCTAAACCCAAATTTCGGATTTATTTCTTCTCTACTATAAAACCATTCGTACCCACTATGGAAGTAATATGTATTGTATCCAATAGACTCAAGTTGATTAGGCAATGCATATGTATAAGTATTATCAACATATGAATCACATACATTATTAATTGTATGATTAGAACGCACAGCACTAATACTAGTTAAACTCATAAACTCAGTATTACACGTAGCTCCTTGTTGGAATACAGGTGTATAATAGTTATCAAAAGTATATCCATCATTTAACATCATGTATAAATTAGGAGTTAAAACTGGATCAATAAATCTCGTTTCTAAGGTTTCTCCAACAATATTAATAATATTGTATCCTGCATATATATCACTATAGTCATTTGTAACATGTTCTTCTTTATTATCGAAATAAGTATTTATATTTTCATATGCTTCTTCTTCATTAATTTTTATTTCACCTCTAAATAAATCCAAAATATGATAATTGAAATATCCATATTTTTCACTAAACAAACTACTATCATGCATTGTTTTATATAAATAAACATCGCTTTTATAGTAATCATCTTTAGTATCAAAATTATAATTTCCTCCAACAAAAAATATACTGGCCACTATAATAAAGAATAAAGAAAGAATTCCGAAATCCTTTTTATAAAAGACATCTAATTTTTTATTTGTTATAATAAAATAGGAAGCAAAAATTCCTAATAGGATTGAAACATAAATATCAAAAGGTATATCTAAGTCATACTCTTTTGTATTCCCTTCTCCTAAACGATCAATTCCAAATAGATTAGATTTCGAAGTGATCATATCAAAATATGAAACATTAATTACATCCACAATCATAACAACACTAAAAAATACTATAACAATAATATAAAAAGCTTTTTGAGAAGTTTTATATCTTACTAAACTTCCAAAAAATCCAACTAAAAACATCATTATTATAATATCAAACAAAAATCCAAAATTAAACATACTAATTCCAGTAGTAATATTAAGCACTACTCTTATAAGCATTAAATATGTCATTACAATTATAAAACTTTTGTTACTTCTTTTTGTCATTTTATCACATCACTTTGCTTAAGACATTATAACATATATTTATGCCATTTCTAGGTAAAGATAAAATTATAGAAATGTTAAAAAATTTATTAAAGAAGCAGAAAGACTTTGATGATGTTGAAAAAGACGAAGATAACGAGCAAATATAAAAGTTGAAGGATTTCCTTCAACTTTTATTTTACAAAAATATTCCAAATATTAAATTAACTATTAAAGCAACTAAGTAAGCTACGAAGAACGGATAAATGACACTAAATAGAGTCCATTTATTTGAACCAGTTTCACTTCTAATTGTAGCCACAGTTGAAATACATGGTACATATAAACTAGCAAATACTATATACGTTAATGCTGATAAGGCTGTAAATCCAGATGCAATATCACCAACATATAATATATTCAAACTTGATACAACAACTTCTTTAGCTAAGAATCCACTAATTAAACTTGCTGTTGCTTGCCAATCTCCAAAGCCAAGCGGACTAAATATAGGTGATATAAATCCTGCAACATTACTTAGAAAACTATCTTCAGGATCAATGTTAATCCCATCCATTCCTATATTACTAAAAAGCTATAAAACTTAAAAGAATCTACTAAAATAAATGTTCCTGCTTTTTTTACAAATCTTTTAGCTTTTTCAAGTGCTTGATACGTAATTGTTCTTAGTTGAGGAACTCTGTAAGGAGGAACTTCTAATAAAAACTTACTTCCAGCACCTTTAAAATATGATAAGTTAAGTAATTTAGCACTTAATAAAGTTACAATAATTCCCAATATATAAATTCCTAATATAATTATAGCTCTATACTCAGTAAAGAATAAAGAAACGAATAAACCGTATATTGGAAGCCTAGCACTACAACTAACAAAAGGAATAGTAAGAATAGTTAATATTCTTTCTTTTTTATCTGCGATAGTTCTTGTAGCCATAATCGCAGGTACACTACATCCAAATCCAGTAATAATTGGAACAATACTTTTACCATTAAACCCAAATTTACTTAAGAATCTATCCATGACTATGGCTACACGAGCCATATATCCTGTACCTTCAAGTATTGCGAGCATAAAGAATAAAACTACTATCTGTGGTAGAAAGACTAATATACCACCAACACCACCCATTACACCGTCAATCAATAATCCATACATGAATCCAGTTAACCCTAAAAACTCTAATGCTTCTCCTAAATATAATACTAGGTAATCATTCCAAAATATATCAAAGTAGTTAGTTAAGAAACTACCAACCCCGAGGAATTTACCAAAACTGACCTGGTAAATAGCTAACATAATTACAAAGAAAATTGGTATACCAAACTTAGGATGTGTAATTATTCTATCTATTTTTTGATTAAAGTATTTTGAATGTTCTTTTTCTTCTACTTTTATTAATGATTCTCTAACTATCTTATCAATAAACTCGCGTCTTGTATTAAAGATTGCACCTTTTAAACTAAAGGCGACTTTTTCTTCTATTATTCTATCTTCTACCTCTTTAATAACTTCCCTAATTTTATCTTCTTTGACTAGGTTTAAGAATTTAAAAATTCCTTCGTTACCTTCAAGAATCTGAAGAGCAAGCCATTTTTTCTTAACTTGAATAACATCATATCTTAGTAAATCATGAATTCTTTGTATTCCCCATTTAATTGTATGATGATAATCAAGTTCAAGAGCTTTTGTAATTCTTAAGTTTTGCATTTCTGAAGCAATTTGTGTCTGATCATCATGATGTCTTTCTCTTGCGCTTATACTAATCGCATTAACTCTTAAACTATCTTTAATTTTTTCGATATCAATTACATATCCATTGTTTCTTAATGCATCTTTTAAATTAAATACTAATAAACTAGGAACGCCTAGTTCAAGCAACTGTATTGTTAGGTGTAAATTACGTCTTAAATGTGTAGAATCAATTATATTAACAATCCCGTTATATGATTCATTTAACAACGAATATGTAACTACTCCCTCATCTTCACTAGCGGGAGAAACGTTATATGTTCCTGGTAAATCAACCAAGTTAGCACCTTCATAATGTTTTACATGATGAACTCTTTTTTCAACTGTAACACCACTATAATTACCAACGTGAACGTGTGATTGAGTCATAAAATTAAAAAATGTACTTTTACCTACATTTGGGTTCCCGGCAAGTAAATATATCATTTTCTCACCTCAATCAATTCTGCGTCTTCTTTTCTTAAACAAATTTCAATATCATCAACTTCAATTACGTATAATCTGTTTGATGATAATTTATTTAACATAACGACAGTAGCACTCTCATATATACCTAAATCCATTAGTCTTTTATTAAATATTTGGTCTATTTTACCAAGGGATACTATTCTTGCGGTTTCATCTCTTTTTAAATCAGTTATATTCATAAGTATCACTCCTAATATAAATTATAAAAGAAAAGAAAAAAATTACAAACAAATTTGTAATTTTTCTTTTTATTCTTAATAAAGAGTAAGCTATTTCTAACTTATCTTCCCTGTCCAAGCGCTTTAATAAAGCAAGCGTCATCTTTTTTACAAGTATCTTTCTCATAATGATCACATACACCTTCAACAACTAGTTGAAGTTTTGTAATACTGAAATTTTTAAAAGTTTCTTGTTCTTTTATTAAATCAAATATCTTACTATCATTTATTTCTATAATATTACTGTTCACCTTGCAAGTAACATGAATGTGCGAATCTGCATTATGACTTTTTTCATCGATTGTTAAATCGTAATGTTTTTTGCCATTAATAAAGATTTGAGCCACAATTTTATGCTCAATCAGAAAGTCAATATTATTATAAACAGTTCCTAGGTTATTATACCCTCTTTTTCTAAGTTCAGTATAAATATCTTGGATAGTTAAATGATTTCCCTCTAACACGTCAATAATCGCTCTTCTTTGTTTCGTTATTCTAATATTTTGTTTTCTTAATTCTGAAAAGATTTTTTCTCTTTCATCCATATTATCACCTATTTTTATATTAACATTTTTATAAATAAAAGAAAACTGATTTACACTTAAAAAAAGAAAAACTCTAATAATTGAGTTTTTCTTTGATTTTATTTTCAATATATTCAGGTACAAAAGGTCCTAGTTCACCTTTAAACAGCGCTATTTCTTTCACAGTAGTACTAGATAAAAACGAATATTTGTTAGATGTCATAAAGAATACACTATCAACATCCTTTTCTAAAACACGGTTTGTATGAGTTAATTGAAATTCATATTCAAAGTCTGTCATTGCTCTTAGACCCCTTATCATATGGTTTGCTCCTAATCTTTTGGTTTCTTTCACTGATAGTTCATTTGATGTTAATACTTGAATTTTATCAATACATGGCTTTAATACTTCTTTAACCATATCAACTCTCTCTTCTCCAGTAAATAAAGAAGTCTTACTAGGATTGACACTAATTAGAATTATTAAACGATCAAATACCTTTAATGCTCTTTTTACTATATCCATGTGCCCATAAGTAATTGGATCAAAACTTCCAGGGTAAACTGCGACTTTCATATTAAACTCCCCATTTCATGAATGATATTTTTGTGATTCCTGAAATCTTTTGTTTATATTCTATTATATCATTGTTTTTTTCTTTTATAGAACAATTTTTACTATACAAACAAACTATTCTTCCATCTTTCTTTAAAAGCTTCCTTTTACTAATAATTGAAATTACTAAATCAAGCTCTTCTAAACTATATGGAGGATCTAAAAATACTAGATCAAATTGCTCAGTTGTATTACTTAAATAGTCAATATATAAAGATTGTATTATTTCTGATTTATCTTGTATTTTGAGTTTTAAAATATTATCTGTGATAACTTTTATAGCGAGTCTATCACTATCAACAAATACACATTTGTCAACACCTCTACTTATTGCTTCAATTCCAAGAGATCCACTACCAGAAAATAAATCTAAAACATTTAGTCCATTAAAATATGGACCAACACTATTAAATATTTGTTCTTTAACTCTATCTTTTGTAGATCTAGTATTATTACTTTCTACTTCGTTTAAAACTCTTGATCTAAACGTTCCTGCGATAACTCTCATTAATACACCTCCAAAAATGATAAAAAGGCCTTAAAAGGCCTTTTTTTGTTATTGATAAGTAATCTTGTTTACTGTTTCTCTATCTAAAGATTTAACTAATAGAGTTACAATCTTAACCATTGCATCATAATCGTCTTTATGAACAACCGATGTATGAGAATGCAGATATCTTACAGGTAAACACAAAGCTATAGTTGGTGCACCAATATGAGCCAAATGAATCGATCCACCATCAGTACCACCTCGTTCTAAAAATGTTAATTGATAAGGTATTTTAGCTTCATCACATAATCCTATAACGTAATCACGAAGGCCTTTGTGACCAATCATAGAGCTATCTTTAAACATAATTCCTACACCTTTACCAAGTTCAGTGTTTTTGTCTCCACCAGGAAAATCAAAAGCAATAGTTGTATCTAATGCAATTCCAATATCAGGTTGAATTTTATGAGAACTTGTTTTAGCCCCACGTAATCCAACTTCTTCTTGAACAGTACCAACACCAAAATAGATGTTTTCATGTTTTTCACCTTGGATATTTTCTAAAACTTCTATAGCTGCAGCACAACCAACACGGTTATCCCAAGCTTTTCCTAATAAGTATTTTGGATTACTCATTTCAATTGCTTCAATATACGGAGTAACCATATCACCAGGTCTAATTCCTAGTTTCACTGCTTCTTCTTTA
>JAFLJX010000029.1 GCA_022712785.1 Mycoplasmatota bacterium
AACCGGCGACCTCGACCAATACCTGCGTCCGTTAGAGGAAGGCCTCGCAGACCTCCCCGAACTGCGCTGCACCGTTGAAGCGGCCGCAAAACTGCGCCACGGAAACCCCGGCATGGTGATCACATCCGACGTGGAATACGGCGACGAAGCATGGGCCTCGCTCGATGGTAAAGCCGTGGCTGTAGGCACCTACAAATCCGGCGAACTCCACCCAACGCGCGTGTTCAACACCCCTTCTTAACCTTTTCTTCTTGCCCTAAATACCTGCGCCGCAGGCATAGAATCTCTTTTGGTTTGCCCCTCGACAATCCCGCCATTCCAGCCAATAGTCCCCCAATGCAGCCCGCCGAAAAACCCGCCGCCTCGATCTGGGAAACCACCAGCCCCGCGCGCACACCAACCCCCGCCCTGACCGAGCCAACCAGGTGCGAAATCGTTGTGATCGGTGGCGGCCTCACCGGCCTTTCCGCCGCCCTGCATCTGGCCCGAAAGGGCCACCAAGTCACCCTGCTCGAGGGCCACACAATCGGCTTTGGCGGATCAGGCCGCAACAACGGCCAAGTGATCCCGATCCTCTCCGCCGCAGAGCCCGACCGGATTGAACGTGAATACGGCGAGGTTGGAGCCCGCTTCGTTAACCTGCTGCAAAACAGCGCCAATACCCTGTTCAACCTGATCCGCACCGAAAATATCAACTGCGAAGCACAACAAACCGGCTGGTTCCAACCCGCCCACACAGCCGCCCACATGCGCCTGTCCGAATCGCGCACCACCGCATGGCAAAAACGCGGTGCCCCCGCCCGCCTGCTTTACCAAAATTAATTAATTAAAATGTAAAAATAGAGGATGGGACAACCTTGATAGCTCGGTAATCTTGCGAACGGTAGTTCGCACAACCCAAGAAGCCCCTACTTCAAATTGAATTATTAAATTAAGTGGCGGGAGTGTTCACAATCTTAAAGAATAGGTTGAGAATCAACTGATTCTCAATAAACTAGAGTTATCTTAAACTGAAAATAAAGTCTAAGAATCCACAATGATTTTTAATTTTATTTAAAAAGTTACCCAATAGGTTTCCAACACCGTTTGTGCGGGTTCAAATCCTGTCACCCCTGCTATTTATAAATTAAATTAGTATATAGTACTATTATTCATAAGAAAAGCCGTAAAGCTTAAAATCATCTAAGATTTTATCTCTTTACAGCTTTTTTTATATATTTAATTTATCGTTGGAAAAATCATGTCTTCTAATGCCGAGTTTTCATCTAAAAAATATTCTGTAAAATTCCAAATTTCCTGATTAAACCCTAAATTATTTGTATAGAAGGATGTTGTTTGGAGATCGGCAAACACAATTTCCATTAAACTAGAGTTATATGTTATATCTGTTGAAGAGTGAAATAAAGAACCAGATATAATATAAGTTGGATTTAGTTTATCTATTGAACCTTTTCCTGATAACATGTGCTCTCCATATCCTGAAATATCAGCATATATTAATGAATGATTTGAGTATAGGTTATCGTTTCTTCCACCGATTATTGCTCCTGAATAATTAGAACCAGTACCAGTGTTATCTGTAGTAACTTCTATGATAACTATACTTCTAACAATTATTCCTATGTCTGTGGCATACCCAGCTATTCCTCCACTATATATATCGTACTCTGAATTTATTATAGCGGATATTACAGTTCGTACATATACATCTGATATCTGTGTCCCGTGTTTTGCATTGCCAACTATCCCACCTAAATATATATGATTTCCTGATTGAATCTCTTCATCAAAATAAATAGTTCCAATAAAATATGATTCTTTTATTTCAGGGTCTTCCTCTTTATCAGAAGTATTATCCATTGTTCTATATATTTGATTTTGAGAACTTAAACCTACAATACCTCCGATTGACAGCACACCTAGGTACGACTCTCCAGAAAGTTGTGCTGTTGAACCTGTATGTATAACATTTCCAATGTTTCTACCTACAACTCCACCCAACATAAGATGAGCATTCCCATTAACATCATAAGAACCAGCCGTAAATGCATCTTCAATGGTTGAGTCATTTAACATTCCAACAGCTCCGCCTACTTGCACTCTATTTTCATAAATAGGAGAACCTATATTTGTTATATTTTTTGAAGCAAAAACATTAATAATCACATCAGTATCTATTTGTTTAACATTACTATCGTCAAGGTACCCAATAGCTCCTCCAACATTAACAAACGCACCATATCTAACTGTTATTTCACCTGTAACTGTCATATTATCTGTAATATTATCTGGAGAAAGGATATAGCCTGCGATACCACCAACAAACTGGCTGTTTTCAGAGTCTACTGATATTATTCCATCAAAATTTAGGTTCAATAATTGAGTGGCCACATCGTCGTTTTTGTTGTAACCCAAAATTCCACCAATAAAAGCATCCCCCTTGTTGTTCACGTCAATTGAACCAGCTACGGTTACTCTTTCAATTATTCCAGCATTTAGTCCAACAAGACCACCTACATTTATTGGACCATCATCACCGTTAGATGTTTGAATGGATAAATTATTAATATTTAAATCTATTATTGTTCCTTCATTTAAAGAGAAGATACCAACGTTATTTATGTTATGATCTCTATATTCATAAGTAATACTTATATTGTTTAGGGTATATCCATTACCGTTTAAGATTCCTTTGAATGGGTTATATTATTCAGAATTCCCAATTACACATCTATTATTAAACGTCAATTCACTAAAATCTAAATTATCAGTTAATACAAAGTTACTAGACATGTAATCATTTATCTTTAGAAACTGTTCTTCTGATGAAATTTGATATGGATAATCGGATGTTCCGTTTCCCCCAGAAAATCCGTTATAGCTTGTCGTATTAGTTATTATAGAAAATTCCTTTATACTAGAAATGTTATTATATGTTACTTCCACACTAAAAGTGAGATTAGATGGTGTATATGGTTCTAAATGGATTATACCAGATGACGAAACACTTACATAGTCAATCACAATTGTGGGATCAAGTAATTTGTAGGTTACTGAATCAAGTATTTTTGATGACTGATCACGTGTTGTTAATGTTATATCTGATCCTGGATATACTTCTCCACTATGA
The DNA here is from genome assembly GCA_022712785.1 of Mycoplasmatota bacterium. Lineage (GTDB taxonomy): Bacteria > Bacillota_I > Bacilli_A > Izemoplasmatales > Izemoplasmataceae > JAFGXW01. The sequence continues at coordinate 3,131 of JAFLJX010000029.1, forward strand.
TCAATATTAATCTGTGTGACAGGGTCAGATGTAGTAAATGTGTATGTTTCCTGTTTGTCTTCAATATCAATCGAGATTGATATTGAAGTGTTAGGTGGTGTTCCATCTTTTATTTTAAATTTACTGCTTAATAAATTATCATCAAGCACTGATAAATATTGGTTATCAAAGGTTAAAATAGGTGATTCATATAAAGTATTATTTGGATTAATTAAATAATCAATTGTAAAAGTATCCCCAGCAAAATAAATATTCTTTATTTCACTGATAGTAAAGTTGTCTAGCGAATGATAAGAGGTAATTTGGAATTCTTCTTTCATTGCATTGTAATTATCTTCTCCAAAGGCAATGAATGCTTGTTCTAATTGCTCTCTTCGTGAATCATACTCAGACGATAGAGGTAGTAAGTCCCATATAGGAACTAGAGATTTTTCATCGATGACACCAATTAATGATTCTCCACCTTCCAATGACGATAACCATTCATCATATGAGTTTATAATTTCTTCATTACTAGTACAGTTAAGTGAATTACCTCCAATAAATTCCGCAGTGATACTAGAAGATAAACTTTCAGATGTTATTTCTTCAATCCCCTCAACGCCTACACTACCACCAACATTCCCTAAAAATATACTTCTTTTGGCACTTACTGCAAGCGCAGCAGCTTGAGAGTTTGTTTCGTTGGTACTATTTAAAACATATGTGTATTTAAGAGAACCACCCATAACTGCATTTCTTAACATATGTGTTCCATATTCCTCAAATAAGGACTTTGGAGATACATTATTATTTAAAAGCATGGCTTCAAAATCATTATCTAATGAATCTCTAAAATCATTTGTAGAACCTTGAAGTATAAGTGTAAATCTCTTATGATATGCATTCATTGTGTAAATATATTGAGAAGTTATCTCGCTTTTTGAAGTATTATAATACCCATCTATTCCAACAGAAAAGATTGGTGTTCCAAAATTAAGATTTGCTTTTAGTTGAAGTTTACTAAAATAGTCTTCAAAGTTATAACCATCATATATTCTCAAAAATCCCCTACTATTACTATCTATTTTAAGATTAAAATCTTTAATATCATTCATATCAAGAATTGGATTATTGATTTTAATGTAAGAAGATTCAATACCTTCAGCATTAATTAAATCTATTCCATAGCCTAAATGGGCTGTATCTAAAGATAAGTCAGTAAACTCTCCATAAGGTTTTTCTTCATACTCGTCATTCTCTGTTGGTTCATTTACAGCTGGCTTATCTTCAATTACATTATCTGTATCACATGAAGATAGTAAAAATGTAGTTGTTACACATAAAATACCTACAATAATTTTATTCATACTTTACCTCTTTCTAGTTTTTTTATTAAAAATAAAAACACATGTGTTTTTATCGCTTAATTAATTATAAAATAACGGATCTATTGGGACACTAAGTTAGGGGTTTGTTTGAGAAGGCATTTATCCCAAAAACCCTCTCAAACTATCCTTAATCCGCTATATAGAACACTTGAAAA
>JAFLJX010000030.1 GCA_022712785.1 Mycoplasmatota bacterium
CATCAACAATGTTTAATGTTTCATCGAACTCACCTAAAAATCCATATTTTAAATCATATTTATCAAACAAATCAACAACGTAATTTATTTGTTTTTTAGGAATAGGATTCCTGAACATTGTAATTCCATCTTTAATTATTATTTGTCCGTTTATTGTGATAAAGATATTAATATATTCTTTTATTTCTTCAATAATATGAAGCATATAAAAAGCACGACCTGTGGCTATCGCTATTTCAACATCTTTGTTTTCTCTTAACTTCTTCAAAGCTTCGATGGTTGAAGCTGGTATTCCTTTAATATCTGGATCATATAATGTTCTATCTATATCAAAGAAAATTATCTTCTTCTCATTCATATTCAGCACCTCTATTAAATTATAACATATTCCCTAACTTTAATAATCAAAAACTGTTTTTAGAAATTCAATATATTTCTAATATACTTTCCATGAAATTATATCTCCTTTTTTTACTTTATAAATGTTTTAAAATTAAATAAATTAAAATTTTAAGTGTGTAAACATACATATTTGATCTTTCGACATTTTTGTTTCCTCTATTAGTTCCCCATCACTTAAATAATATGTTCCCCCAGAAGTAGCATTACCAGAAATACTATTAATAAATAAGACTTTGGACGCAACTTCTTTTGATCTTATAATATATTCTAACTTCACTTTGCTTTCCCAAATATCCGGTTTGTAGTCTATATATACAGGCCAAACTAAAACATCAAAATTCTTATTAAGTAATTCATTTTGTAAAGAATCATCCCACAGATCTCCACATAATGATATTCCAAAATGTTTTTCTCTATATATAAACTCTCCTATCACATTTCCCTCTTTATAATGATTTGTATCAACATACCCAAATCTCCAACCTTTTGATATTCTCCTATAGTTACACAATATATTACCCATAGAGTCGTAAACAATATAGCTGGAATAAATAGATTGATTTACAAACTCAAAATATCCAAAACCTAGCCCTTTACTATACTTTTTAGCCATTTCACCTAGATATTTTACAGTATCCATTGTGATACCAGATATTTTTTCATCTTCAAAATAATCCCAAGTCAAACTATCAAAACCGTTTAAATATGTTTCACCAAAAAAGATAAAATCAATCTTATTATGAGCTGGTTTCTTAAGTTGATTAATTATTTGTGATTTGTTGTAATTTATATCTCCATTAATAAACTTGCTTGAACAAAGTATTATATTCATGTAATATCTCCATTGTTTTTTGATTTGAAGTACTCTTCCCTTTTAATTTCATAAAATTTATTTATGGTCTTAGTTTTTGAATGGGGTTCTTCTAATATAAAAATAAACCCACTTTTTTCGATAACTCTTTGACTTCCAATATTCTTTACACTATGACTTATAACAACTTTATCCAGTCCAAGGAAATTGAATCCAAAATCAATAAGTGCTTTACAAGCTAATGTTGCATAACCATTTCCCCAAAAATTATGGTTTAATGCATATCCAATTTCACCATGTTTTTTATCCCAATCAATTGTATGATAATCACAAGTTCCTATCATTTTGTCATTACTCTTATATATTATTGCATATGCATTGGGTAATTTTCTTTTTGGTCTAGATAAAAATACTTCTTGTACACCTATTTTTGCATCTTCTATATTTTTATATTTCCAAGTTAAAGTATCAGTTACCCTTGAATCTGATCCATATTCATACATATCATTATAATCTTCATATTTGATTTCTCTTAAATATATATCACCTAAATCAATTATTGGTAAATTTATCAATTTATTTTCAATTGTATCCATTGTCATCACTTCCTTTTCAACAATTATAACATAATGTAAACTTGCATTGTTAATTTCCTAAACAAATAAACCATAAACTCATATCTTTAATACATTTGACTATCTATAAAAGATTATCTATTGTATACTATATACATAAAAATAATTCATTTTTAGAAAGGACTAATAATAATGCAAGAAAGTATATTGAAGCAAAATGAAGTTGGTGTATTCGCATTAGGTGGGCTTGGAGAAGTCGGTAAAAATATGTATTGTGTACAATTCCAAGATGAGTTAATCATTATTGACTCTGGAATTTTATTCCCTGATGATCATTTACTCGGTATTGATTATGTAATAAATGATTACTCATATTTAATCGAAAACCAGGACAAAATTACTGCCCTAGTAATAACCCATGGTCATGAAGACCATATTGGAGCAATTCCATATTTACTAAGACAAGTTAACATACCTAAAATTTACGCAAACGGACTCGCTGTAGGACTTATCAAAAACAAATTAGAAGAACATAGAGATTTAAAACCAACCATTATAGAATATGGTGAAGATGAAAAAATTAAATTAGGAAAACTTAGTGTTAGTTTCTTTAGAACTAATCATTCAATTCCTGATTCTTTTGGTATAGTTGTCTACACTCCAGAAGGAAAAATAGTTCATACTGGAGATTTCAAATTTGATTTTACTCCAACTGGACCTGACGCAGATTATCAAAAAATGGCAGGACTTGGG
>JAFLJX010000031.1 GCA_022712785.1 Mycoplasmatota bacterium
TGGTTGTTTGTCCACGCTTAAATCTTACCTCACGGTTTCGACTCCAAGACTAACTACTAGTTATTGGCTAGATTTTACTAGGTTGGGTTTCCACCAACTATATATGTGCAACCGAACTGGCGCACCCTCATAAAGATTATACCATCAAATACTAATCTGTTCAATATGTATGCATAATTAGAGCTTACAAAGTACAATTCTTGAAAAGCCTTACAAATTTTGCTTGACATGTACGGACATATACAATAATATGTAGTTAGAATACATACATAGGAGGAAGATATGAAAAAAATTGCAGTTATTGGTAGTTCTGGAGGAAACCTGTATAGCTTAGGTGGAAAGAACCCCCAAAAATTATTAGGAGAAATAATGACACAAGCTGATTCAGCTGGTGTCGAAGTGAATCATATTGTATTTATTGGTGCAAACGATTCAATGGACAGTATTAAAGCATCTACAAAAGCAGCGCTTTATGAAATATCATATGGTGAACTTATCAATTCAGAGTATCTAAGTTTAACAGATACGAATAAATTGGCTGAGAAAGCAGATAAGTTATTAGCTAAAAGTATTATGAATGGTAATGTCGATGGTATCGTTGTCATGAGTGCAGATCCAAAAGGTGTCAACGCAGCAAGTGTTAAAGCTGCTTCAGAAATGAAAGTACCAATTGTTGGTACTGGTGGAACATCAATGGCATTTATTCAATCATTAGGATGTAAAGTTATATCTGCATCTGGTACTACTGGTACTACAAATAGAACCAGAGCAATAGCAGCATTAACAAGTTTATCAAAAAAATTCGGAATCAAATATAGACCAATCATTAAATCATCTAGTTCAAATGAAAATGTAGCATCATCTACTATAAGAAGCCGTATTAGCATAAGAGGAATAATGTTAGCATCAATTCCAGGATTTATCGCAATGGCTTTGGTTTTGGCAGCAAGTCAAATACCTTTCTTGTCTGATTTAGGAAGTATATTCAATATTTTAATTGGTGCTTTACCTGTTGTTGTCGCAGTTATTGCTGCAAAACAAGTATCTGGGCTTGATGAAGTTGGTATTGTAGCAGGGGTTCTTGCAGGAGTTTTATCTGTTGATGGAGGAATCATTGGTGGTATTCTTAGTGGTATCTTAGCTGGTGTACTTGCAGCTATATTTATTCAAAAAGCTATTGAATGGAAAATTCCTGGTACAACAGCAAATATTATTGCTGGTGGTATTGCAGGGTTATTTGCAGGGTTAATTGGTTACTTCCTAATAGCTCCAGTTGCATTATTTCTAGGTGATGGAGTTAGATTCCTTATTGATGAAGCAATTTTATTCAGTCCAGCATTAGCAGGACTTATTGCAGGATTATTAATTTGGCCAGCTATTATGGGAGGAGTATATCACGCAGCAATTCTTCCAATCGTATTAATTGAAATGGAAGCTGAAGGAATGAGTTTCTTAGGTGCAGTAGATATGGTTGGTTTAGTAATGGTATCAGCTGGTATAACCTTGGCTAACATTATATGGCCAAGAAAAAAAGAAGATCGTTCAATTGCAGTACCTGGATTTGCAATGAATGTAGGGTTTGGTACTTTTGTTGAAGCAGCATATCCTTTTATGTTTTCGAATAAAATAGTTATGTTTGGTGCAATAGCAGCATCTGGGATTGGTGGTTTATTCGTTGGTATATTAGGAGTAAAAGGAACTGCTTATGTACCTGCATTTATTGGACCAGCTTTATCAAATAATCCATGGGGATTTGCATTAAGTATGGTAATAGGATTAGGTGCAGCTTTAGTTATTACAATGCTTGCAAATAGAATTCATTTTAAACCAAAAAAAGGAGATGAGATATCATGATAAAAAGTGATATGGAATTAAAATTAGCAAAAGGTCGTAAAAAAGTATTAGCAGCTATTGAAGAACATAATGGGACAACTATTCTAAGTACTGGAATAACTGGTGATGATGCTAGAATGGCAAAAGCAGCAGTTGATGCTGGAGCAAGAATGTTAGAACCAAATCATCCTGCATTAGCATTAGCTAGAGGATATAAAGGTGTATCTAGTATGCATGCAGCTGAACAAGTGAGACATGAAATGACACTTGAACAAATGTGTGAAGCAACAAATGGTGTTAGAAATGTAGTAGGAAACGATATCTTTATAACAGTCGGTGTTCCTGGTGGATTTACCGAAATAGTACCCATAGAATTAACAGATGAAGATTTTAAAAAAATTAGTTTGGCAGGTGCAGATGCACTTCATACACATAAATCAAGTGTTGACGATTTAAAAGCGTGGGTAGAGAAAGCTCATTCATACGGATTATTAGTAGATGCATATATCGGACATCCAAATGATTTACATATCTTTGGAGTCCCAGCTGAAACTCCTGAAGAAGTTGCTATTGTAGCGAAACAAATGGAAGCTGTTGGAGTGGATTTTATTGGTCTAATGACTGGTATGAGTTACGAAGGTGTAGAAGCTGGAGAAATTCATCCATTCATGGTAGATAGACTTAAAGCATTAAAAGGTGCAGTAAGTGTGCCTACAATTGCTGAAGGTGGAATTAACCTAACAAACTACAAAGCATTTAAAGAACTAGGTATTAATATTTTGGTAATCGGTACAGCATTAGATAACATTGCGAATCAAGCTATTCAAAGTGTAGTAAAAGAATTCCTTAAATAGTAATTAGTATCTAACAAAAAACAGTGAATTTAGTTCACTGTTTTTCTTTGGGTTCTATAATCTTCTTAGGGGTGTACAAATAAAATTACATCCTCTATATAACTCATTGTATCACAAGCAAACATCAACTATCTTGTATGTTTGCTTGTGTTTTTTGTATAATATACTATATCTAATCACCATCTTCAGAACACGTATAATTAATTATTCCAATTTGATACAATAGTTCGCAGCTTAAATTATGATATTTTTGATGATATTCAAGAATATCATAGTATTCTTCATTTGAGTAAATAATATACTCATATCTAGTTCTTGCTCCGATAGTACAAGTACAGTCTCCTTTTTCAATTATATATCCTATCATTATAAAAATCATATTATCTGGTACATATCTAGATAAAATAGAATACTCATTTGTTTCATATATTTTTTGCCATTCAATTTCACTAACGCTTACTGATTCTGTCTTTACACCATGTACATTTTTATCTTGTGAATCACTTTCAATTGGTTTTCGCACTGTTAGAAGTGGTTCAAGAACATAATTCTCATTCACCTCGAACTGATATTGAACACTTATCTGATAATCTGAACCAGCATCTATATAGAATCCTGAATCAAATGATAATTGATATTCTCCTATTGGAAATAACATTCTCTCTTCAAAATAGAAGTCTCGCCAGAAATCTGCGTCTTCATCATCCTCACCAAATCCTCCTGCTTTTCTTAGAGGAAATTCATGTACTACACCCTTTTCTAAAGTTGTTGTTTTAAGAAGTTGAAGAACCATATTTTGAATAAATACAACACCTTCACTTTCAACAACGAAACCAATGTATGGATCACCTGAATGTATATCTATTGAGTCTTCTTGACCTATATATTCTAACGTACCCCATATATTTACTTCTTCTGTATCACTATAGATATCTTTCTCAGAGTAAAGTATAATCCTAAAGGTATCATCAGATGATTCAGATACTTGTCGTCCTTGTCTTGTTATAATAAGATCTGTTTCCTCTTTTTCACATGCCGATAAACCTACTACGATAAATAGCATTATCAGTATAACTAATCTTTTCATATAATCCCTCCTTTTGAGTATATTATACTACAATTATGAGTTTTCTTATAATTATCTCCCTGTTTGATTTAAAGGTGTTAGAAACCTATAATACAAGTCATAAGAAGATAGTTTTAAGTTTTATGCTTCTCAATGCTTAATTTAGTAGATACAAAAGAACCTATAAACTCAAGTATCATTAATCCGAATATTATATAAGTTTTACCTTTTAGATTATCAAAATTATCATTCAGTAAAAAAATAAACATCACCACAAGAACTATGAACATTAAAAATATTACCAGGTTTCCCTTAAACTTATTATGTTTCTTAATAATATCACCTTCCTATTATTTAATTTTACCACAAAAAAGAAGTAAGTAAAAGATTTCCAAATTGCTCAAACGGTGTTATAGACCTATAATACACTATTCTGACAAAAGCAAGATATCCAAAGGTAACCAGCCTACAATATTACTCTTTAATAATTTACCATATGCCCATCCATTCAGAACGAGTTCGGCATAGAATAGCATACCACTATAAACCGTTAACTCTGTCGAATTGTAAAATCTATTCAATATCGCATAATTTTTTTTTATTTCTAAGTACTGTTTTGGAATATAACATTTCTTGTTCATATATATGCATTCCACCCAATTTTTCCAAGTTATACTATTATACTCTCCAATAATTTGTACTTCTTCATTTTTATCAATTTTAACAAATAGATTCTCATCCGGAAGATATTTCTTAATAACTTTGTATTGACTCATATTATTTCATCTTCTTCCTTGTACATATTCATTTTCTATAAACTATTAATTCAATATAAAAATTTGAATCAATATTCTTGTTACTAAAAATATTATCAGTAACGTAGCTCCTAATAAGAAAAGCATTTTAAGCAGTATCTCTTTAGATGAATTGACTTTTTGGCAAGTATTTATGAACACAAATGTAAAAATTATAGTTCCAGGAATAAACTGAAAACTAAATATCATGTTATCTGAAACAATATCCAGAATTATTGCTAATACTGAGATTACTATTGCAAAAATATATGCTTTTATTTTTATTGCTTTTCCATAGCATCATCTCCTTTTTTGCAAAATCTGATATCTTAAATACATTAACGGTACTACAGGTTTATACTACACAAAAACATAAAGAAAACGAATCATTTTTATGACTTGTTTAATATATTATAGACATTTTCATATTCATTTGGAGAAAAAATTGATGAGTTAATACTATTTTACTTTTCATCGTTATAGTAAAATAATATTACTGAACTAAGTTTATTTGAATCAAAGTATCCTATATATATAAATATTTTAAATGGTTCACCTAAAAACTCAAGATTTATAACAACCTATAGACTTCCACCTCCAGGTATTAGAGATAATGGATAGCCAATCAAGTATTTTTCGTTAGGAAACCGATTAGATATTTCGATAATATTAGCATGAATTCATCTTCTATATAATCTATAAAATCATACTCATAATCTCTTATTTACTGTCCGTTTTTAGAGTAACACTTCAAATGACTTCTAATTAATTCTAAAGTGCTAAAAATCTGCAATTCAGTAAAAATAAAAATGTCTTATTCATATATCATACCCATTTTGTATAAATCTTCACATGAAACTATATTAATTTTATTAATCTCAACAATATCATAGTATTTGTCTTTGTAATAAAACATATAGTTAGCATCTTCATATCCTCCTACCATACATTGAGTTGCAAACCGTTTTCCAAATCCATATCCAACCATTTCCCAATACTCTACTAATTCACTTCTAATATAGACAGTAAAATCATCATCTACATAGTACTCTTCGAACATATCAACTTCAGGATTCTCGATTGGTGTCGCCCAAAATCCCCAAGTTTTTATCAATACTACAACTAAAATTATTATTATTAGCAATACTATCTTCTTCATAAAATCATATCCCTTCAATATCATTTTACCATAGAAAAAGAAGTCAGTAAATGACTTCTGAATTATGGATAGTGTAAAATGGTTTTGGAGACCAATTGGACAGATTTTTAGTTGTATAGGTTATATAATCGTAAACTATGAACGGAATTATTGTAAACCATATTGTAAACCAATTTCTTGACAAATTGTAAACTATATTGTAAACTTAATTTGAGGTGATAATATGTC
>JAFLJX010000032.1 GCA_022712785.1 Mycoplasmatota bacterium
ATGAAATTCCGTCGTTTTACAAGAACTACATTTTCTGGTATAAAACTTGAATTGAAAGTATAACCTTAAAACAGACACGAAAAAGAAAAGCCGTAAAGCTTAAAATCAATTAAGATTTCATTTCTTTACAGCCTCTTTTTCTTAGCCTCAATATCCTAAACATACTTAATAATTAAAAATATAAGTCATATCAAATTACTCATTAAGTAACTTTTTGTTAACAAAAACTAACTGAATTAGAATGCCTATTACTGAAAATACTTGAAGTATTATACCAGTAATATGATAATTCTTACCATCTACTGGATTCAATAAAGAGTAGCCAGCAAAAGTAAAATCAACCCCATTATCCATTGATGTCCCAGTGTTAAATAGAACAAGAAAAACAATAAATACAACAACATTAAATACTATAAATATATTTTTCACCTGATCATTTCCTTCCTTTTAATTCTAAAATTCTTTTTGATAATCCTTTAAGTTTTCTTTTTGGAACGCTACAGATTGCAACTCTTAGCCCACCATCGACTTCAACTGTGAAAATATTAGCCTTTTGAAGTTTTAAATTTAAGGCTTCTTTCTCTTTATTATTAGGAACTTTTATTGTAACAAAGAAACCTTCAACAAAAGGATATAGTTCTAAACCAACTTCTTTAGATTCAGAGACCATTATCTCTGCTCTTTCTTCTAAAAGATTAACATATTTTTGTTTCTCCACTTTATATTTTTTAAGTAAGTATTCATCATGTGCAATCAAAGAAAACAATTTCATAGCACTATTATTTACCGTAGACCATATACTTCTTGCACTATATATTGCAGCATCTTTAAAATTTTGTAATTGTAACTTATCTTTTGTTATGACTATTTGTGCTCCAACACGTGTTCCATAAGCAGTTAAAGTTTTAGAACATGAGAATGCAATAATTGTCATTACGTTTTTATTAAATCTATTATATTTTGCAAAGTGATTTTTCCAAGAATCACCTTCAACAGTATAATCAACATATGCAATGTCATTAAGTAAAATAACTGGACCTTTGCTGCTTAAATCATTTAGAATATCTATAATATCATCCCACTCATCAGGTCTTAAAGAATAACCTGTCGGATTATGACATGGATCGTTTATTATAACTAATACTTTTCCTTGAATATCCATAACTTCATTTAAAGACTTTTTAAAACCAAGTAAATCAAATTCGCCATTTTTAAACATATTATAGTCAGTTAATGTTAAACCACATTCAATTGCCATTGTTTTATATGGACCCCACCCTTGTGAGGGCTTTAGAACAGTTTGTCCAGGACTCAAAATATTCTTAAAAGCACTACTAATAGCTCCAGCTCCCCCAGGAGTAGCAATTATTTCACATTTAATTTCTTCTTCTAGACCACCAAAAAGCCACTTATATACAGCGTCCCTAAAATCAGGGTTACCTTGAATTGAAGCAGCATATTTTGCTTTTTGAACATTATCAATTGTTTCATATGGTCCCCACACATTATTAAGTGCTACAAACTTACCTTGCTCATCAAACAATGTACCTAAAGTTGCATTAACAACTTCATCTCCATACTTTTGTTTTGCAATATTTGCTGCAACTGCAGCTTTAAATACCTTATCAACCATTTTTTTTCCATTGCTTTTTTCATTCAGAAAAGTGTTCATACATTCACCTCTTTTTGTAGTATTTTATATATAGATAGTATATCATTTTTATAAATAAAAAGCACTAAAATAAACATGATTCAAAATTTATATATTATATATTATAAATCTATATTTTTATGATACAATTAACTATAGGAGTGATACTATGATAGATAAAATCAGTAAAATATTATTGAAGAAATATGGGTATAAATTAGATTCACATAAAGTGTTATATGAAAAAATAATAAAAAATAAATTACTATTTCCCTCAATTACTTTGTTTCTAATTGTGACGGTAATATATTTCACAACTGGAGCTTTTGACTTTATCATTTTAGCATTTGCATTTTTTATCTTAGTAATAGTACCACTAGCATTAAAAAAAGATGAAACTTATGATATTGTTATTATTACATCGGAATACATTATAAAGCAAACAACTAAGAGAAAAGTGTCTGCTATAAAGTTTGATGAGATTAAGAAATTTGGAACAGATAAAACTGGAGTAGTTCTTAAAGATGGTGAAAATGAAATATCTTTAGACCCTTCTGTATTAGCAGAAGATATTCTGATAGTTATGGATATATTGGAAGCAAAAGGGAAAACCTTTGATAGAACTAAGGAATACATGATAAGACCAATTGAAATCATTATTACTGATGATGAGGTTAAGATTGTTGATGTAATAGTAGGAGAATCTACAACAGAAAAAATAGTCTCAGAACACTTTGGAACTTACGAAATGCTTACTCCTGGATTTATAGATGATATTATATTATTAAATTCAGTAATAGAAGAGGCATATTTTAAAGATGATAATTTTTATATGAAAGTGTCTAGAATTGAAGTCAAACAAGGACATCCTGAAAATACATTGTTTGAATCTCAAATTGCTAATGATTGTATTTTGATATTCGAACATGTAAATATATTAAAGTTACTTAAAAAAGGAGTTAGTGGATCGAAAGAAGAAGTTCTAGAAGATAAAGATAATTTTACAAAAGACATTAGAAAAGGCGTGATTGCAGATTGGAAATATCGTCAAAATGAAATTGATTTGCAAATTTACGTAGAACAATACATAATACTAGCTTCATTTGAATATGAAGAAGTAATCGTTGGGTGGAATAAATTTAATTAAAACAGCATTTGCTGTTTTTTTAATGTCTTGATTCATTGACTATGTACAACTATAAAAGTATAATAATATAGAGGTATAAATTATGAATTCTACTAAGGAAATAAAAAATCAAATAATGAAATTTAGTTTTTATGGGTTTCTAAAAAACTTACGTTTTTTTGATCCTTATTTATATTTATATTTTATAGAATCTGGACTAGAATATACTGAAATAGGATTATTATTAGCAGTGAGAGAAATGATTATCTATCTTTTTGAAATACCCTCAGGTGTTCTTGCTGATAGATTTGGTAAAAAAACGGAATTAATAATTAGTTTTATGTTTTATATTGTATCATTTATCTTGTTCTATTTAGGAGACGGATTTATCGATTATATTGTAGCTATGGTGTTTTTCGGATTTGGTGAAGCATTCAGATCAGGAACTCATAAAGCAATGATAATGGCATATTTAGATAAAAACGATATTAAAGATTCTAAAAGTAAAGTATATGGGAAAACAAGATCATTTTCGCTTGTGGGCTCTACTATATCAAGTTTAATTTCTATAATCTTTATTATGACATTACCAAACTTATCATGGTTATTCATTATAGCAATAATTCCATACATATTGGATATGATTCTAATTCTTACTTATCCAAGCTTCTTAAATGAAAGAATAGATAGTAGATTCAATTTAAAAGAGTTCTTAAAAGAAAATGTTAGAGCTATTAAGTATGTTATGAGTAGTAAGAATATTAGGAATCTATTAATTGGTTCAGCAAGTTATAACGCTGGATTCAAATCAATTAAAGACTACATACAACCTTTGATAGTTTCGATTACGTTAAGTGTAGTTCTATTTAACAGTTATAGTGCTGAAGACAACACAAATATGTACTTAGGAATTATATACTCAGTTATTTATTTAATTAGTGCAATTGCTACTTACAACTCACATAAACTGACAAAATATATAAAAAGAGAAAAAATTGTAACTTTTATGTGGATTCTAAGTGGATTATCATTGATTATACTTGCAATGTTTATAAATAATTTAGCTGTAATACTTGGTGTCTTCTTGTTACTATATATATTCCTAAATATTAGAAAACCTTTAGTAATTGAAAAAATAGGTAATTCAGTAGATAGCCAAAAAAGAGCGTCTGTTTTATCAATAGAAAGTCAGTTTACATCGCTACTAATTGCATTTTTTGCTCCACTATTAGGTTTAATCGCGGATGTTTACTCAATAAAATTGATGCTGATGATTGTTGGTATAACAATGACAGGTATATTTATTATTAGTCATTACAATAGAGATAATTAAAAAACACATCGATTTGAACTAATAAAAACCAATAAAAAAAGGAACTTAAGTTCCTTTTTTATGTTCTATTTCACTCTTTCAATTATACTTGCAATACTTTTTAAAGCTTCATCAGGAAGCTGATTATGTATTTGAAGATTATTAATGTAGTCAATTCGAGAATTCAGTCTTTTTAAAAAAAGGCTTTTATACTTGCTATTATTAAAATCTGGATTGAATCCTTTGATATCTACATATTTTATTTCTTCTAGTTTTCCAAGTTGTTGGAATATAATTTCATTTGCAACTATTGACTCTATCAATCCTAATGTCATTTTTGGAGTAACTTTTTTATCCATAAAATAACCAGTATTTAACACATAACAATCAACGCCAGTATTAGCAAATAAATCTTTGAATTTATTATAGTCATTTTTTAAAGGATATAATCTAAAAGGATTTGCATAAGGTTCAATAATTAATTTGTCAGAGTTAACACCATGTTCAGCACTAGATCTTTTTGTAGCAAGTGTTGCACCTAATGTACTACCAAGAATACTTGAATTAATCTTCAAAATTGGAGGTAAAGTATCATCTTTCATAATCCAAAAGATTGCATCAATTTTGTTGTCAAATTTGTATGCTCTTTGTTTGGTCCAATATTTTGATTTTATAGCTCGTCCATTACCATTAGTAATATCTTCAGTTACTGGAACCAACTTATTATCAATATCATAAGTTACACCAACATTTTGCATTGTCAATAAGTACTTATTATCTTTACTGTCAGTTGGATAGTCTTGGACCTTATCAAAGTATGATGGTTCAAGAGATATACTAGATCCATCTTTATTCGAAATTATAAAAGCATCATCATGTAATACTGTTACATCATACTTTCCACCATGTTTTGAGTGAGTAATTGTGCTTTTACCACTACCACTTAAACCAAACACTCCTGCAATAAATGTTTTATTGTCAGGTAAATTAAATCGTTTTTGTCCACCATGACAAGATGTATAGTCCAATCTTGAAGCTACACTCCAAGCCATAGTTAAAGTTGCTTTTTTATGTTCTCCAAAGTATCTTAAACCTAGCAATGCACCACAATTATTTTCGTGATCAAATATACTAATACCAGTATTAAAATCTTTTATATATTCGTCTGGATCTGAATAGAGATAAATATCTCCTTCAGAAATTATTTTTGAATCTTTGTAAAGTCTATCCATTTCCATATTTTGGTTTTGGAAGTTAAGCATCCAAGAATACATTGTGTTCTCATAACCTTCAGGTATCAGAAGATGAGCTTTAACCATAAAATCTTCATGAAGTCCAACATAAGCAACAGCGTGATACATCTTTTTATTTCTCGAATTATATATAGAATCTCTTAATACTCTAGAGTAGTGGTCAGTGTTATCAGAATCAATTAATTGTCTAACTTTTGCTTGTCTTCCAGTTATAGTACCGTCATTATATATTAACACTTTTGCATCTGATGGCAGTCCTAACTCTGTAGCTTTATAAACTTCTAAATCTGATACAATTGCTCCCGATGAATTTTTTGCAAGTTCATAAGCTTGAGCAAGAGAAGTAATTTTGGTTACATTATTTCTATAAAATGCTGTTTCTATAGTTGTTCTTATTCTATTGTAAAGTTTAGGTGTAGTTGTCCCTATATCTGACCTTTTTAAATTACTTATAGTTGACATATTATCTTCCTTTCATCAAGTAGTTATAAATCTACTACTAATGCTCCTAGAGCTATAGAATGAAACTTATTTAGTGTTGAATCGGCGCGACTTGTTAAAACAATTGGTTTTTTAGCACCAGCTATTACGCTTGCACTTTGAGCATTTCCTAAAAACATCATTGATTTATAGAAAACATTTCCTGATTCAATCTGTGGCATTATCAGGATATCTATATCTCCAGCAATTGGATCAGTTACTCCTTTATGAATTGCAGCTTCCTTGTTTATTGCGATATCAATTGCAAATGGGCCTCCAACAATACATCCCTTTAATATATTGTCTTTATTCATTTTTATTAATTCAACTGCATCAAGAGTAGCATCCATTTGAGGATTAACCTTTTCAACAGCAGCAATTATTCCAACTTTTGGTGTTTCTAATCCTAAAGCATTTGCAATGACTATAGAATTCTCAATTATTTGCCTTTTTTCATCTAAATTAGGTTTTATATTCATTGCTCCATCACTCATAAATATAAGTTTTGGGTGAGTACCAACCTCGATAACACTTACGTGTGAAATTCTATTATTTGTTCTTAAACCAAATTCTTTATTTAATGCAGCTCGTAAAATGATACTTGTATCTACTAAACCCTTCATTAAGAAGTAGTCTTTATCTGTATTTACAATTTTCACTGCTTGCAAACATGCTTCTGATTTATCTAGAATATTAACATAGTTATAATTAGTTGTTTCAATGTTTAATTTGTTTAGGATTTCCTTAATTAATTTAACATTACCAACCAAAATTCCTTTTACTATATTTTCTTTTCTTGCAAGCTCAACTGCTTTTAAAACGTGTTCATCTGCAGCACACGCTACCACGACTGTTTTAGTATTTATTTTTTTAGCTTTTTCTATCAATTCTTTAATAGACTTAACCATGATATCCCCCTATAAATATTCTTTATATTTTTCTTGATTTGTAAGCACTCTTAGAGCTCCAAATGCCAAAGCTTCCATTTCATCTTCACCTGGAAAAACAAGAATATTACTAATAAATGAAACTCTTTCAGAAATTAATTTAATTATAGACTGGTCATACGATAATCCACCTGTAATTACAATGGCATCAACCTTACCCTTAAGGACTGTAGCACAAGAACCAATTTCTTTAGCTATTTGATAGCACATTACTTCCAGCATAAACAAGGCTTCCTTATCTCCAGCTTTAATTCTGTTACCAATTTCTAGACCGTCATTAGTTCCAAGATAAGCAACAAGTCCACCGTTGCCGTAGTTCTTTCTTATGATCTCTTTTAATGTATAATTACCACTAAATGCCATTTTATAAAGAGGGCCACTAGGTAATCCACCACTACGTTCTGGTGACATTGGACCATCACCATCAAGAGCGTTATTTACATCAATAACTCTTCCTAATTCATGAGCACCAACACTAACTCCTCCACCTAAATGAGCAACTATTAAATTTAATTCCTTATAATCTTTACCTAAATCAGAAGCTGCTTTTAAAGCAACTGCTTTTTGGTTTAGAGCGTGAAATAAGCTTTGTCTTTTTATTTCTGGAATACCTGTAAATCTTGCTATGTCATTCATCTCGTCTACTGCAACTGGGTCAACGATGAATGAAGGTTTATTTATAGAGTCTGCAAGTTCTTTTGCTAACACACATCCAAGGTTAGAAGCATGCTCTCCTCTTGGAGCGGCTTTTATATAATCTATCATTAAATTATTCACTAAATATGTGCCGCCTTCTATAGGTTTTAACATTCCACCTCGCCCAACAATTGCATCAAACTCATTTATATCTATTTTACTCTCTTCAAGAGCACTTAAAATAGCTTCTTTTCTAAATTCATATTGATCAATAATTTTATCAAAAGAAGATATGTATTCTGTGCTATGTTTAATGTTCTTTTTGAATATTTGTTCCTTCTCAAGATAAACTGCAATTTTAGTTGAAGTAGACCCTGGGTTTATTGCTAATATTTTATGTTTCATATGCTCCTCCTCAGAAGAATAAAATAGTATTTTTCAAAAATCACGACTACATTATAACATGATAGCGTTTTCACTACAACCCCAAAACGCAATTATTTAAGCAATGTTATAAATTGGCTTGTATAAACGAAAAGCAGAGGTTATTTGTGTATAAAAATCTATAAAAAAATCAGTATATTTTGATATTAAATAAATGTAGGCTCATATATGACCTTTCCATCCTATTTATTATTATATAGTATATATATATGTAAAAGTATTTAAATACTGAAAAAAGGTGGTGCACATTATGTATTCGATTTTATATTTGGTAATTGGTATTATTGGGTTTGCATTATTGCTAGTTTTTGATTTATTATCATTGCATAATAAAAACTATTCAAAATACTTCTTTGGTATTTGTGGATTTTTAATGATATTCGTTAGTAGTGTAATGATCATCATTAATTACAGCAACTTTTTAAAGATTGATAGTATTTTTAGATATATTGGATTAGGTGTAGCCATAGTTTCTTTAGCACTACTAATATATTCAGTATTCATTGAAGTTGGTAGAAAAACATACCAAGTAGAAAACGAACATGCGCTTGTAACATCAGGAACTTATGCACTTACTAGACATCCGGGGGTTTTATGGATGTTATTATTATATGTTTTTGGAGCAATATTCTTTCAAAATTTACTCGCAATATACGCAGCCTTGATTTGGACTTTTGTAAACATTATTTACGTTTCAATTCAGGAGCGTTTTATTTTCCATAAAATATTTGATAATTACGATAAATATCGAGAGTCTACTCCGATGATCTTACCGAACTTTGAAAGTATTGAAAAATTTATTACAACTAAAAATTGGAGGAGAACATGAAAAACTTACGAGAAATGTTGCTTGATGAGGATTATGATAAAATATGGAAAGCCTATTGTGGATTCCTAGATTTAACTCTTGAGGAATTTATGCAAATTCAAAAAAGATTGCTTCTTGAGCAAATTGATTTGCTTAGTAAATCCAAACTTGGTAAAGAATTACTTGGACCAGGTAGAATCCAAACAATTGAAGACTTTAGAAATAAGGTGCCATTAACAAAATATGAAGCTTACGCTGATACACTCCTAAATAAGAGAAGTGAGGATTTACCAAGCGAACCACTACATTGGGTTCAAACAACTTGGAAAGGCGGAGACAAGCCTATTAAACTTGCTCCCTATTCAAAAGTAATGGTAGAAGAACATACAAAGATGTTTTTATCAAGTTTGATTCTTTCAACAAGTAAAAAAAGAGGACAGTTCACATTAAGAAACTTTGATAAGTTCTTATACGGAATGGCACCTTTACCATATTTAACTGGCTTTGCACCTTATATTTTGAAGAACGAAGTTGATTTTAAGTATTTACCGAGTACTGATCAAGCTGAAAAACTTAGCTTTAAAGAAAGAAATTTAGTTGGGTTCGATTTAGCCGTGAGAAAAGGGGCTGATTTGTTTTTTGGATTATCAAGTGTTCTAGTTAAAATTGGTGAAGCATTTGAAAGTGGATCAAATAGTAAAAACAAACTAATTTGGCCATCAAATCCGAAACAAGCAATCAAAATATTAAAAGCAGGATACAAAAAGAAAATTAAAAAGCAAAAATTACTGCCTAAAGACTTATTTGAATTTAAAGGAATAGTTTGTGGTGGTACAGATTCTGATACATATAAATCCCAAATTGAGCATTACTTTGGGATAACTCCTCTAGAAATATTTGGAGGGACTGAATCAGCTGCTGTAGCAACAGAAACTTGGAGTCGAAATGGATTAACTTTTTTCCCTGATGTAAACTTCTTAGAGTTTATTCCTGAGGAAGAAATGAAAAAAGAATTAGAAAATGAAAAATATATACCAAAAACTATATTGTTTGATGAGATACAACCAGGAAATATTTATGAACTTGTTATTACGAAACTTCGTGGGGGAGCTTTCGTAAGATATAGAATCGGTGATATTATGCGTTGTATCGGACTAGAAAATGTTGAAGATAAAATAGCATTACCACAAGTAAAATATATTGATAGAGTTAACAATATAATTGATCTATCTGGGTTCACAAGGATAACTAAACAATTAATTGGAGATTCAATCAAAATATCTGGATTACCTGTTGGTGGTTGGACTGCTTATAAAGAAATTGGGGAGACTAGTCCATATTTAAACTTAGTTATTGATGGAAAATTTGATATTGAAAAAGAAGAAGTACGAAATTCAATAAATAATCAAATGAAATTAATGGATTCAGATTATAACGATGTTCACGCAATGTTGGGACATGAACCATTAAAATTAACAATTTTGAAGGAAGGGACTTTTAGGAAATTTAAAGAGTTATATAAAACTGATATAACCAAAATAAATCCAAACGGGGAAGATGTACAAAAACTAATGCTATGTAGTGATACAAATTAAATAATTAAAGAGGTGGCTTTATGGTAGTACTTACACAATACACACTTATACCTTTAATATCTTTAATACTGTATATTTTTATTTTAGTTATTTTGTTGACTTCTAATAAGAATAAACTTTCAAATGCCTTTGGTTGGTATATTATCGCAATGATTGTTTGGTCTTTGGGTTCTTTCTTAATGAAAACAGATATTCCACCAAGTTCATTATTTTGGCATAGAGTACTAATAATTGGGTTTGTAACTGTTCCCGTATTATTATTAAGATTCAGTTATATGATGTCAGAAAATTACACAAAAAAATGGGTAGTGTATATTGGATATGCAATGTCCGTTTTCTTATTAATTTTAGTATATACTGATAATTTTACTTCAAATGCTAGATTAGAAAATGGAGTATTCAAGTATGATCTTGAATATGGAGCATATGTTGCAGCTGTGATTCTAACAGGATATAGTGTTCTAGCTTTACTAACAATGATGAATAAAGTAAGAAAAAAAGAAATGAGCATTAAAAAAGTAAGATTAGTTATAATTGGAATAACTTTTGTAGTAATTGGTGGAGCGTTAAATCTTAATACATTCTTAGGGCAGTATGGAATTGATATCTTATTTAATACATTGAACGCTGTCTTAATAACATATTCTATATCTCGGAATAAATTTTTAGAAATCAATTTAGTAGTGAAAAGAGGATTATCATTTTCCTTTTATAATATAATATTATATGTAAGTTACGCAATAATTGGGATAAGTTCATATCAGATTTTATCCTCTTGGGGAGTAGAAAAAATAAGCTACATAATATTATATATGGCACCAATATTTTTATTATTAGAACCTCTTAGAAAAATAATTCATAAAGTTATTAATAAGCTATTTTATGGCTATGTAACAGATCAACAAAATATTTTGAAAGAGTTTAGTAGTATTATTAACTCTACAATAAGTTTAGATTTTATTACGGATTCGCTTGTTAAATCAATAGCTAAAGGATTAGATTCAAAGGATGTAACAATTCTTTTAAAAAATACAAATAAATATTATATTGTTAATACTACAATTGAAAATGTAGATAAAGATATTCATATTATTAGATTCAGTCATCCAATAGTTACTTGGTTTAATAGTGGAAAGAAATTACTGTTATCATCTCATATCCATAATGATGTTTTATTCAAGGGATTATGGGATCAAGAGAGAAAAGCAATTACTGCTTTGAATACAGAATTAGTTTCACCTATTATGTATCAAGATGATTTATTAGGTATGATTATAATTTCAGGTAGAAATGATGATACACCTTATATATATAGTGAAATAGAGTTTTTAGAGACTTTAATTAATAATGCAGCAGCAATCATAGAGAATGCAAAAACAATTGAAAGTATTAAAATTCAGTCAATAACAGATGAACTAACAAAACTTTATAATCATAGATATTTTCATGACACTGCGAGTAAATGGCTAGATGACGAGACATATAAAACATTTAGTGTTGCAATGGTGGATATTGATCAATTTAAGATTTATAATGATTTATACGGACATTCAGCAGGAGATACTGCACTCAAGAAAATCGCGGAAATAATAAGTGAAATAACTAGTGATAGTGATTTATTAGTAAGATATGGTGGAGAAGAATTTCTAATTCTTTATCCTAATATCGTAGGGAAAGAAGCTTTAAATGAAATAGAAAAAATCAGAGTAAAAGTTGAAGAAGACTTCTTATTATCACGAGATATCAAAGAGTTTTTAACTGTTACTGTTGGAATATCGAGCTATCCAAAAGATGGTAAAACGCTTGAAGAGATTATTTCAAAATCCGATGAGGCAATGCATTATGGTAAAAAAATGGGTCGTAATAAAGCAATTGTTTATAGAGAAGATAACTCAATAGATAGAACAATTGATGATGAAGTAAATGAAAAAATAAGAGATGCTCATGTATCAAGTATTTATGCTTTAGCGGCAACAATTGATGCTAAAGACCATTATACTTATGGTCATTCAAGTAACGTAGCTGCATTATCAGCCGCAATCGCAAAAGCAGCTAATTTTGAAGATGCTGATATTGAAATAGTTAGAAGTGCAGGGTTACTTCATGATATAGGTAAAGTTGGGATTCCTGAACATATCTTGTCTAAACCAGGTGTATTAACTGATGATGAGATGGAAATCATGAAATCTCATGTTGTACAATCGATAAATATTATTAAACACATACCAAACTTACTTGAAACAGTACCTATAATTATAAGCCATCATGAAAGATACGATGGATATGGATATCCAAGAGGTATTGGTGGAGAAAAAATACCAGTTCTAGGTAGAGTTATTGCTATCGCAGATGCATTTGATGCCATGACTACAGATAGACCTTATAGAAAAGGATTATCTCTAGAACAGGCAGTTTACGAGCTTAATAAGCATAAGGGAACCCAGTTTGATCCAGACCTTGTTGATATATTTGTTAATATTATTGATCAAGGTGTTTTATCTACTCCTACCCTCGAAAACAGACCATCTTTTTAGTTGGTTTGTTTTTTTTGGATAGGTATTTATATATAATTTTAGTATTTGTAGTATAATTAAGTAAAAGGAGTGATTATATGAAATATGAAGTAAAAGATATGAAGGAAAGATATTTTGCTGGTATTGAATATGAAGGTGGAATTGCTTTGTCTGAAACACATAAACTTCCTAAACTTTGGGAGAAATTTCTAAATGATGTTTTGGAAGAAATACCTTTAAGAAAAAAAGGTTTTCCTGTGATTGGTCTTGAATGTTACCCTCCTGATTTTATGGAAACTAAAGTTTTCGATTATTATACGCTAGTTGAGACAGATGTGCTAATTGAAAAAAGTGAAAAGTATGTAACTAAAAAACTTCCAAAAGGGAAATACATCTGTTTTGAAGTAGGATTTGATACATTGAAAGACGATGTTCAAAAAGTATATAAATATATTAAGGAACATAATGTCAAAATCCATAAAGGATTTGATTTTGAAGAGTATTTGGACGGTCAAAAATATTATGAAAGTGGTGCAATTTTGAATTTTTCATTCTTGTTAGAAAACTAATGATAGAAAGTAATCATATTAGAGAAAATATCCTTCCTTTAATAAAAGAAGAAGGAAGAATGATTGATTATTATTTAGTTAAAGGGTTACTAGAGAATACTGATAAAGATATCATTAATGAACTTAAAAAATTTCAAAATGAGGATTTTGGATTTGGAAATAGCTTAGAACCTGACATTAGAATGCCTGATTCAAGTATAGCTTGTACTAATGTTGCAGTTCATATTTTGGAACAACTAAAAGATCAAAGCTTAGCTGAAGACTTAAGAAAACAAATAGTTGCTTATTACGAGGATGTATATATTGAAGAGTTAGGTAGATGGAGAATGGTTAACTGGAATGTAAATAATCATCCAAGAGCAATTTGGTGGAATTACGAAGGTGTTGATTCATTTACCTATGGTAATCCAAATCCTGAAATAATTGGGTTTTTATATCAAAACATGATGTATCTGAGGAAATTAAACGTAAATAAAGAAATTAACAAAGTAATAAAATATATAAATACAGATTTTAAAGATGAAGCTAGCATGCATTCAATTTTAAGTATGTTACATTTTTATAATAAAATGGATAAAGATATAAAGTATTTAATAAAAGAAAAATTGCAATCAGCGGTCAACAAAGAGCTAGATGAGGTTAATGGTAAGTGGAACGAATATGGATTAGAACCCTATAAAATTTCTATCATTGATAAAAAATTTTTAGATTCTAGAAGAGATGAGTATAATCAAAATCTTTTGTTTAATAAAGATAAAATCATGAATGGGTTAATTAAACCAAATTGGAATTGGTATCAATTTGAAGATGTATTTAAAAAGTGTAAAAATGAATGGAATGGATATTTAACATTTAATGTTTTAAGAGCATTAAGAATATACAGGAGATTAAAATAAGAGCCATTTTGCTCTTATTTTTTTATCAAAAAGAAAAGATATACTGACGAAAGTATAATACTTCTGAGGTGATTTAATGATTAAGAAAATAAGTGTAGTTTTAATTATTCTGTTAATGAGTACTACAAAAAGTGTTAATGCAGCAACGTTTCATAATTACTTGCCAGGAGGTAAAAACTATTTAGATGAATCAAATTTTGCGATATCATCAAATTCAATGAACACTGTTCATAGTTTTTTAGTTAAAGGTAGTACATATTATACTATTAGTTTACCTGGTACTGATAGGATTGGATCTAACATATCTATCCTATTAAATGGTAGTGAATTATATTTTGATGGATTTGTAGAAAATGATCCAAATTGTACAATTACAGATCAAGAAGCATATTGCACTTTTGAAACAGTACCAAACGAAGACTATATAGATATAATTATTAGTTCTTCAAATTTTGGACAATATTATTCATATTATGGATTTGATGGATTTCAACTTGAAGAAGGACAAACGTCTTCTTCATACGAGGAATATGTTGCTCCTTTTGTAGACACTGGTAATCCTGAGTTTTCAGGGTCAGGCGCCTACATTACAAGTTATAATACTTTTGAATCGATTCAAGACATTATTAATGAACACATAACAGTAGTAGATGAAGCTGAAGGAGATGTATCAGACAGTATTATTATAGTTAGTGACTCATATACAGGTAATGAGAGTGTTATTGGAGACT
>JAFLJX010000261.1 GCA_022712785.1 Mycoplasmatota bacterium
TCATCTTTATCACCTCTTAAAAGGTATACCGTATCTAGTTTTAATTTTTTAGCGATGTTAGAAACATCAGTCTTTGTTACTTTTAATATTTCTTGTTTAGTAACTTCAATGTTAAATTCATTATTAAATAAGCTATTTCTAAATATTCTACTAAGTAATCCACCATTTGAATCTAAACTTTCAATTAATCTATTATTAATGATTGTTTTTGCGGTAGATAATAAATTATCATCATAGTTCATTTCAATTATGTTGGTTATTATTGATTCGGTTGTGTTTAATACATCATTATAGTCTTTAGCATTAATACCTGAAGATATAAAAACCACGCCTTTATAAGGGTCGTAACTACTGTTTATAAAATAGACTAAACCTTTTTCTTCTCTAATCACTTTGAACAACATACTTTCAGAGCTTGCACCAAAAAGAACATTAAATACTAAGGTTTTGTAGTAATCTTCACTTAAGTAATATGTTTCATTACGGTAACCTACTACTAACTTAGCTTGGTTTACATCAATTGTTTTTGTGATTTTTGTTACTTCATTAAAAGATTTAGTTTCAGTATCAAGAAGTGTTGGTATGTATATTCTGTCTTCAAATTTAAATGTATTTTTAATTTGATTTTCAACTTCGTTAAAATCAATATCACCAATTACACTAATTGTTACTAAATCATTCTTAATCATGTTGTTATATAAGTTATTTAGTTCATTAAAATCAATATTATTTAAATCTTCTTCGTTTCCAAGTGGATCTATTTTATAGATTTCATTTTCAAACATTACGTTGCGCATTTCTTTGATTGCATATTTCATTTTGTTTGAATATATACTAGAATAATATTCTTTTAATAATCTAGATTCTTCTTTAAATATTTGTTTATCAAAATTTGGGTTAAATAATACTTCTTTTAAGAAGTTTAAAGATTTACTAAATAGTAATTCATTATTAAAAGTAAAATTATCATTAATAATTGATAGCTCAAATGATATAAAATGTGTTTTCCCTATTCTACTAACTCCAACATTAAAATTAGCCGCATACAAATTTTCTAAGTATTTCGACATTTTTTCTCTTGAATCATGTTTTTTAGACACCGCATGCATCAAATAGGGCAGTATACTCCTCTTTGTTACAGTATCTTTGTTTAGCTCATTCGCAAAGTTAACGTGAATGCGTGTTGTTTTAAATTTTTTTGTAGTAATTAAATTTAGTGTGTAATTATTATTCCGTATTGTTTTTGTATTCATATGTATATTCTCCTAAAAAAAGTGCTTTCGCACTTTTTTATTTATTATTCAGCCATTCCTAAAGCAATATCCATCATTTTAGTAAATGCATTTTGTCTTTCTGTTGCTGAAGTTACTTCAGCGGTAACTAAATTGTCACTTACAGTTAATAGACAAGCTGCATTTTTACCTAGAATATTAGCATTATGGAATAATGCAAATGATTCCATTTCTACTGCTATACAACCATGTTGGTCTCTTATATCACTGAATTGTGCGAAGTTTTCTCTATAGAAAACATCACTTGAGTGAATAGTTCCTGATGTTACTGGAATATCTAGGTCTTTAGCTATTACCATTAATTTTTCATTTAAGTCCTTACTTGGGTAAAGAGTTGATGCTTTCTCACCGTTTTGTGTAAGAGCGTATGAAGATTCGCTCCATGCAGCATCAGCCAGTAATACGTCATAAAGCTTTAACTCAGCATCATAAGCTCCACAGCTACCAATTCTTATAATGTTTTCTACATCATAAAACTTGTATAATTCATAAGAATAAATACCAATACTTGGCATACCCATTCCACTTGCCATTACGCTAATTGTTTTTCCTTTATATGTCCCTGTATAACCAAAAACATTTCTTACATTATTAAATTTCACTACATTTTCTAAGAAGTTATCCGCAATAAATTTTGCTCTTAACGGATCTCCGGGCATTAATACTGTTTTTGCAATTTGTCCATCTAATGCTTCAATATGTGGTGTACTCATAATTTAAATCCTCCTATTTTTTCTTAGTGCTCTTCAAAGTGTATAATCCAACTTTCTCAAAGAAGCCTAAATATGTTTTTATTATAAATCCTACAGATACTGTAAATATCAATGTTCCTACATTCAACATACCAAATTTTTCTCCTGCAATAAAACTTAATATTACTGCAACAGTTACTGCAGTTGATTCTATTATAACACGAATTTTTAGTAATTTATCAGAATTTAATAGTCTCATTATTGTTAGCATAAATTCATCGAATACCCCTGCAGGGTACGAAGATACTATCAGTAATGATCCTCCTAAAGGTAATAATAGCAATCCAGTAAAATAAGCTAACCATTCAAAAAATAAATTAGATGGTTCAAAAGATTCAAGTAAATCTAAATTGAAGTAGTCAATTAATGCTCCAACACTAAATATTGAGATAGTCATTAATAAGTATTTCCAATTTCGATTAACAATTGTTATAAACGCTGTGAAAGATAATGCTACAACAATTGTAGCCCATCCTACTGTAATACCTGTTAATTTATGTAAACTCCAATGTAGAGTATCCCAAGAACTAAGTCCTATTCCACTTCTTAACATTATTACAACAGCAAATGAAATTACTAACATTCCTAAAGCATATATAAGTACATTAGCTGTATGCCTTTTAACAAATTTGTTATCTGTTTTTGATAATAGTTTTAAGTAAAATTGGATTAGTGGTCCTATTGTGAAAGCAAAAACAAATGTACCATAACTCACAGCACCAAGGCCGATGTCAGCTCCACTTACTTCTCCAGGTAACATCTCAACTCCAGCGAGTAACCAAAATATTATTGCAAGTACTACTGCAAATATTTCAATTCCAATTCTTACACCAGCAACACCTTTTCTTTTAAATATTTCTTTTAACATTATCATCAATTCATCAAATACAAATGCTGGGAAATTAGATGAAATAATTAGTGAAAGAGCAAATGGTAATCCTAAACCACCAAGTATAGCCCAACCAAATTGTTCAAATAGTCCACTTGGCATTAAATCTCCAAGAATTACTAAGTCCCATAGATCAATTGATAAAGATACAAGAATCATTGGTAATAACATTGTTAAATATTTCAATTCTCTTCGATATATTAAAACAATAACCCAAATCATTCCTGAAAAGATAAACGAACACATTCCAAGTGTAAGGGTAGGGAATAATGCTTGGAAGTTATAGTTAACTGTATCCCATGCACCTGCACCAAGTTTTGCTCTTAGTAGAAGGCTTATAAAAAATCCAACAAAAAAGAAACCACTTAGATAAAAGACAATATTTCTAAAAGTGAATTCCATTTTTTTATTTTCCATATGTATCCTCCTAATAATATATTTCGTTATCAAAGTCGATTTCAGGGGACTTATATAACTCCTAACCATATTATAGGATTAAACGATACAGTTATTGTACATAATAACTACTGAAAAATCAATCTTTTTAACCCTATCAAAGAAAAAGTCTGAGATTTCTCAGACTTTTAAGTATTATTTTATTACTTCTGCACATCTTTCACAGATTCCTTCATGTGTATGTTCAACAACTTGCCAACATCTTTCACATGTATCTCCGTCTGCTTTTAATACATCAATACTAAGGTTAGGGAATTTAAATTCTCCGACTCCATCATTTATTTCAAACTGAGAAACAATAAATATTTGTCCCAAATTAGCATCTAAACTATTTAGTAGGTCTTTAGTTTCTTTATTCGGATAAAGTATTAACTTAGCGTTAAAGCTTTTCCCTATTACTTTATTGTTACGAGCTTCTTCTAATGCTTTTAATACATTATCTCTAACTTCCATGAACTTTTCATATTTAGCTATTATATCTTCATTTCCAAGTTCAATGTATTTAGGCATGTTTTCTAAATACATGTTTTCTTCTTTAGTATGTGGTAAATGAATATATGCTTCATGGGTTGTATGTGGTAAGAATGGTGTTAATAGTTTTAATAGATCTAATGTTGCGTCATATAAAACAGTTTGAATACTACGACGACTATGATCATCAAATTTTTCTATGTATAAGATGTCTTTAGTAAAATCTAAGAAGAATGCACTTAATTCTTTTGTTACAAAATTAGTGATTTCTCTATACACAGTATCAAATTCAAAATTATCATAATGATCAATTGAACTTTTAACTAATTTATTCAACTTAAGTGCAACATATTTATCTACTTCTTTTAAATCTTCAAAGGGAACTCTGTCAGTTTCAGGATTATAATCTCCTAAATTAGCCATCATAAATCTAATAGTGTTTCTTATCTTTCGATAAGATTCACTTACTTGTTTCATCATTTCATTACTAATTCTTATGTCTGATTGATAATCAACCGAAGATACCCATAGTCTTAATATATCTGCGCCCATTTGTTTTATTAATTTCAAAGGATCAATAACATTACCCATTGATTTACTCATTTTACGACCGTCTCCATCAAGTACGAAACCGTGTGTTAAACAAGTTTTATATGGACTTTTACCAGTTGATGCAACACCTGTTGATAAACTACTATTAAACCAACCACGATATTGATCACTACCTTCTAAATATAAATCTGCGGGATATGGAAGACCAAAGTCTTTCATACCACCTTGATGACTTGTTCCTGAATCAAACCAAACATCTAAAATATCTGTTTCTTTTCTAAAGTTTCCGTTTGGTGATGCTGGATTAGTATAACCTGCTGGTAATAACTCTTTGGCTGTTTTAAGCCACCAAGCATTGCTTCCTTCTTTTTCAAAAACATCAGCAACGTGTCTTATAACTTCTTTATCTAATATTTCAGTATCATCTTCGTTATAGAATATAGGGATTGGTACACCCCAAGCTCTTTGTCTACTTATACACCATGATTTTCTATCTTTAACCATGTTTTCCATTCTTAGTTCTCCCCATTTAGGGAACCAGTTAATTTTTTCTATTTCACTCATCATATCATCTTTTAAAGATTCAATAGATGCGAACCACTGAGGTGTTGCTCTATAGATAATTGGTTTCTTAGTTCTCCAATCAAAAGCATAGCTATGAGTAATCCATTCCATTTTAAGAAGGTAACCCATTTCATCTAAATCCTTAACAACATTTTTACTACAAGTATCAACGAATTGTCCCTCGTATTGCCCTGC